>RFKV01000086.1 GCA_003694175.1 Candidatus Dojkabacteria bacterium
GTATTTAGTTTAGTTTCTTTTTATTAATGTTACGAATCTACAACACACTTTCTAAAAGGCTTGATGATTTTGAGCCGTATGACAAAAACAATGTTGGAATGTACACGTGTGGGCCAACAGTCTATGATTTCACACATATTGGACACTGTAGAAAATATACTTTGGACGACATTATTAAAAGGAGTTTAGGTTACCTAGGTTTCAAAGTGAGACATGTTATGAATATAACTGATGTAGGCCATTTGTCTTCTGATCAAGATGATGGAGAAGACAAAATTGAAAAAGGAGCTCGGAAATATGGTAAAACGGTTTGGGAGGTTGCCGAATTTTTCACAAGAGATTTCTTTGATACAATGAATAATATGAACATTGTTCCTGCTGATGTAATTTGTAAAGCAACTGAGCATATTGCCGAACAAATAGAGATTATAAAATCTTTATTCGAAAAAAAATTAGCCTACGAAACCTCTACAGCCGTATATTTTGATGTTAGTAAGTTTCCGACATACACTAAACTAAGTGGACAGGATTTATCACAAAAGGAAGTAGGAGTAAGAGAAGAAATTAATGTGGATCCTGAAAAAAAGAATCCAGCGGATTTCGTGTTGTGGTTCAAAAGAACTGGTAGATTTAAAAATCACGTTATGCATTGGGATAGTCCTTGGGGTGATGGATTTCCAGGATGGCATATTGAGTGTAGTGCGATGAGTATGAAATATCTTGGAGATCAATTTGATATACACACTGGTGGGGTTGACCACATTTCTGTCCATCATACAAACGAAATAGCTCAATCTGAAGGAATGAGTGGTAAGCAACCTTTTGTGAAATACTGGATACATCACGAACACCTACTTGTGAATGGTGAGAAAATGAGTAAGTCTACTGGAAATGTTTTTAGATTGACTGATCTTGAGAAATTAGGCTATGAAGCACTAGATCTACGTTACTTTTTTTTGACTGCTAAACATAGAGTTCCCCAGAATTTTACTTTTGATGCGTTAGAATCAGCTAAAAAGAGCAGAAAAAAATTGGTAAGACAGGTAAATCAGCTTTCATCCGTTTTGTCTGAGACTAAGCAGACAAAAGAAGAATCCGAATCCGACAATGATTTTAAAACAAAGTTTGTAAGCGCAATAGAAGATGACTTCAACATACCAATAGCCCTTTCAATTGTATGGGAGGTATTGAAATCTGATTTAAGTCCAAAATCGAAGTTACAAACAATTTTGGAATTTGACAAAGTTTTAGGTCTCAACCTTGACAAATGTTTAAATGACCCTAAAACAAAAAGTATTCCCCAAAAAGCCAGGGAACTTATTGAAAAACGAGACATAGCAAGAAAAAACAAAGATTGGGCTACAGCGGATGAAATTAGACAAAGGTTAAAAGCTGAATTTGACATAGAAGTAGCTGATCATAGTGTATGCTAAATTCACAACAGATTAAGGCAATTGATACGATTGAGGGTCCTGTCTTAGTTGTGGCTGGACCGGGAACAGGAAAAACTAAAATTTTGACAGAAAGGGTGGCAAATATTCTGAAGAAGACAGATGCATACCCAGACAATATCCTATGTATAACA
The DNA here is from genome assembly GCA_003694175.1 of Candidatus Dojkabacteria bacterium. Taxonomy (GTDB): domain Bacteria; phylum Patescibacteriota; class Dojkabacteria; order J137; family J137; genus J137. The sequence goes on from RFKV01000086.1 coordinate 1,586, forward strand.
TTTACCGAAACTGCCGCAGTCAACATGAGAAGAAGGTTGGTACAAAGGATTGGCCCAGTTGGACATAGAGTTCATATCTCAACATTCCATTCTTTCTGTAACCAGATAATAAACGAAAGGCCAGCCGTATTCCAAAAACAAAAACAACTAAGACAAATAGATGATTTGACACAGAAGAGGATTTTAGACACTATTCTCTTGAAATTTCCACAAGATTTACTTCCTCATGGACATCTTTTTTCTAACTCGGATAAAACTTTTTATAGACCTTACCTGAAAACCTTAATTGAGAGTTTAAAAAAAGACGCCATAAGCCCCAGTGATGCGATAGAAAAGGCATCCAAAATTTTAGAAGAAGCGAGAAAAAATCCCATTGTATCCACACGTGATCAAACAAAATTCACCGAAAAACATAACAAAGAGTTAAAGAAAAAAGAAAAATTCATTGAAGCAATGTACGTATACAAAATGTATGATGATACCCTTAAGGCAGAGGGATATTATGATTACAATGATATGATATTATGGGTTATAGAAGCGTTCGAAAAGGATGAGGAATTATTGAGGGACTATCAAGAAAAATATCAATACATTTTGGTAGATGAATACCAAGATACAAGCGGTTCACAAAACAAGTTACTTTTTTTACTGGGGAAAAATCACCCAGAAAATAGACCCAATATTTTCGTAGTTGGTGATGATGATCAGTCGATATTTAGATTTCAAGGAGCTAACGTATGGAATCTACTTGAATTTCAACAAAAATTTAATCCTGAAGTAATTACTGTTGATATAAATTACAGATCAAATCAAAGGATACTGGAAATAGCGGACAATTTAATAAATCACAATCGAGAAAGACTTACAAATCATATACCAAACATAAAGAAAAAATTAAAAAGTGGAAGATACGTTGAGGATGGTGGGGCGCACATTGTTGAGGTTGTTGATGATGAAACAGAAGTTTTGTTCGTAGTTGAAAAAATAAAAGAACTTATAAAACAAGGTACACCTCCCGATGAAATAGCAGTGCTGTATAGAAACCATGATCATGCAAATCAATTAATCGAGTCTTTAGTAAAACATAAAGTTCCAATTAATTTACAAAGGGGTAGAAATGCCTTAGATGAGCCATTAATCAATGGGTTCGTAAGTCTTTTAAGAGTGGTTCGAGCAAAATATTCTCCTGATTTTGATTCTATATTTCTAAAAGCAATTTCTCAGCCTTACTTTGAAATAGATCCATTAGAAATTTTTAGAATCTCCATTAGTACTAGTAAAAAGGACTATGACAGAAAATCACAAAAAACCTACACGATATACGAGAGATTGGCACAAAATGACCCAAAACTACCTTTAGGTTTCAATGAGTCGAAAAGATTGAGAGAAGTCATTCGTAAAATTTCTGAATGGAGAAAGTTTAGCTATAACAATATTGCTTTTTTAGTCGCTCAAAAAATAGCAGAAGAATCTGGTTTCTTGAAATATGTCTTTGAGATGAATAACTCAATTAGTTTAGAAGATCTGTCTTCTGTTCAATCTTTTTTTGACTTCATAAAGGTCAGAAATATTCTAAATAAAAACATGACATTAGATAATTTAGTAGAAGATATTGATGAAATGATTGAATCAGGATTGGCAATAGAAGAAAGGAATCTCAATACTGATAAACCTGGGGTAAATCTAATGACTATACATTCTTCTAAGGGGCTGGAATTTGATGTTGTATTCATCATTAGAACTACATCAGATGTTTGGAAAGAAAAAAATGTTTCAAATGCTATTTCCATACCATCCGAATTTTTAAATTATCAAAGGACATATGAAGGTGATGATTTTGAAGAAATTCGTAGGTTGTTTTTTGTTGGAATAACCCGTGCCAAGAAAAGCATATACTTCACATATGCTAAAGTTTACAGAGACTATGAAGAAGAAAAGAGTAGTGTGCCTGCACAATTTCTATTTGAAGTTAACACAGAGCTATTGAAGAAAGTAGAAATTAATGAAATCCCAAAAATCACTGTAGAGACAGTTAAAATGAGTTTACAACCAGTACCGAGAGATGAATTTAAACTCCAGGAGGAAGAGTTTTTGAGGAGCCTACTACGAAATTACAAACTTACACCTACCGATTTAAATGAGTATTTAAAATGTCCACTTAATTTTAAAATGAATCAGATTTATAAGGTACCAAGTATAAACTACAAAGACAGTCTCTATTCAATACTTGGTACTGCAGTTCATAAGGGATTAGAGAAAGCGTTTGAGAGAGGAGGAAATTGGCTTGAGGTTGCGAAACAGGAGTTTGAAAATAAACTTTTAGACGAATTACTACTTAAATCCGACTTCGAACAGTTGAAAAAGATAGGATTTGACATGATTGAGAGATTTTTTGATTCTGGTGAAAATTTTGCCAATACATTCGTGGTAGAAAAATTTATTGGCTACGACAACTCAGTTTTAATCCAGACTGAAAATTTTAAAAGTATTCCCATATGCGGAAAGATAGATAGGATCGATTTAATTAACGTGTCAGGATCTACGTCTTTAGTTAAAGTGATTGACTATAAAGCAAGTTCAAAAAAGTCGATAAACGCAATACTTGGCAAAACAAAATCTCAGAATGATAAAAGTCTGATGCGGCAGATGGTATTTTACAAGTTGCTCTGCGAGAACTCACCGTTTTTTCTTATTAAGGGAAAAAAAGTTAAGGTTTTGGAGGCAGAATTTATTTTCCTAAAAAACTCGATCGACAGAGTAAGTTTTAGCATCACGGACGAAATGGTTTATGAAACTATCCAAGACATTGAGTCTGCATTCTCTGGAATAATGGATTTGGACTTCAACGGTTCAGATAAGCACCCACTCTGTGGTGATTGTGAATGGTGCAAAACAAAAAAAAACAATAATATTTGTAATACTTGAACAGTAAATTCAATTTTTTCTATGCGATCAAAGACGGATGTTAGTTCATGACAGCTGTGAAATTCAATATTTTTCAATTTATTTTCGCGATAGTTAAGATAGTAAAACTAAGTCCTAATAAAAGACATCTTGCAAAAATGCTTTTAATTCACCTGTCTCCTTTTGCATTTGGATTACTTTTTAGCTTGTTTTTCGGTTATACATTTTTTAGTACTGAAGGATACACAGACATCAAATTTACTCCAAATATTAGTAAAAAGGATAACAAGATAAATATGTTTAGTCAGTCAATGATTGACAAGTATAAGAACGTTTTGTACAAAGAAAAAAAAGAAGAAAGGATAAGAAAAGTTTTAGACGAACAAATAGATAGAGTGGAAAAATTCTTTTCGAGATATAACGGAGGATCGGTTATGAAGGGTTATGGTAGAATAATTGTTGAACGGGCATATGCGTGTGGAGGTGATTATCGAATACTTGTAGGGATAGCTGGAATAGAGTCTGGCCTCGGAAGAGTTCCATACAAACTTTATAATCCCTTCGGATATCTTGATAACGTACAGTATGAAAGTTGGGAACATGCGCTGACTGTACTTTCTTGTGCGATTTCTAAGAGATTTATTGCCCCGTGTAAAGGAGATTTAGGATGTATTATTCAGAGATATGGTGGACCTGATACTGATCGGGAAAAGTGGATCAGGAATGTTTCGTGGTTTATGTCGCAAGTCTAAAACTAGTATTTTCTTATTTTTCCCTTACCTCAATTGCTTGTCATATTTTTTTAGTTTAGCTTTTAAAATTCATCTAAAATAAACATAGAATTAGTCTGCCATTTCGTATAGATGGTCATCTATATTGTTAAAATCCGATAATAACTTGAAGAATGTAAGTAAATAAACTAAAATGCTGGCGATTAAATAAAGCTATGTTTAGGCTGTTTTCAGATGGAGGAAGTAGAGGAAATCCAGGTGAGTCTGCGTGTTCATTTTTGGTTTTTGATGATGAAGAGAATTTAGTTGCTTTCGATGCTAAATATTTGGGAATACAAACCAACAACTATTCCGAATACATAGGTCTTATTGAAGGTTTAAAGTTTCTCAAAAAACAAGATATTAAACAGGTTAGATGTTTTTTAGATAGCGAATTGGTTGTTAATCAAATTAACAAAGTTTATAAGGTAAGTAATCCCAAAATTAAAAAGCTTTTTGAACAAGTGGAGATATTGATTCTAGAATTTGATGAAATTAGTTTTAACCATGTGTCAAGAGATGAAAACAAATTTGCAGACAGGCTTGTGAATATAATCCTTGATGCAACAAATAGGAAATCTCAACCCACTAGTCAGTTATAATACGGAAGTTTTTTAATTTATAATGAAAGGTTTTTAAAATCACAAAGAAGAGTTTGTGAGCTTTAGTGATCATAGAAACAAAACCATTTTGAAATTCCAAATCGATTTCACATATGTTTTACGATGGTGTGGTAGGTTAAAATTTTATTGGTTGAATTATGAACATTTATTTTCAACTTCCTAGTGATTAATTCGTTGTGCTATGTTAGAAGTGCTTTTAGTTGTTTTAGTTTTTTTCATAGCTTCTTTCTTTGTAGTATACCTTCTTAAAAGAGACAAGAAAGACAACCTGAGTTTCGAGTTAATAAATAAACAGCTGATTGAGATGAATCGTTCACAAAATGAAAAACTTGACAGAGCAATTAAAGAGCTAAATGATGGGCTTAGAAACCAAGACAAAACTTTATACGAGAAAATATACGAATTAAACAGGATCTTAAACGATCAACTTCAAAAAAACAATTTATCCTTAACAAAACAATTTGAAATAGCGCAAAAGAACTCAAAAGAATCTACAGAAATGGCTGTTAAAACACTTAGAGAGATAACCGAAAAACTTGTCAAGCTTGAAGAGACAAATAAACAAATTGTTGGTTTTAGTAGTCAACTACAAAGTTTAGAAAATGTTTTGAGAAATACAAAACAAAGAGGCGTACTGGGAGAATACTTTCTTGAAAACTTGCTACAAAATGTACTTACACCAAATTCCTACCAGATGCAATACAAATTCAAAAACGGCGAAATAGTCGACGCAGTAGTTTTTGTAAAGGACAAGTTAGTACCAATAGACTCTAAGTTTTCGTTAGCAAACTATAACAGAATAATCGAAGAAACAGACGAAAGAAAAAAAGAGGAATTACAAAAAAACTTTAAATTAGAACTAAAAAAAAGAATAGATGAAACTTCAAAGTATATAAGACCAGAAGAAGGAACCACTGAGTTTGCGTTTATGTTTTTACCAGCCGAAGGTATTTACTATGATTTAATGATAAACAAATTTGGAGCACTAAAAATCGATACTGAAGAAGTAATGAACTATGCATTCAATGAAAAAAGAGTAATCATAGTCTCGCCAACTTCTTTTCTTGCTTACCTGCAAACCGTAATGCAAGGATTAAGAGCTCTTCAAATAGAGGAGTCAGCGAAAGAAATACGGAAAAATGTTGAACTTCTTCAGAAACACTTACTAGCACATGAAGAAAATCTAAAAAAAATGGGAAGAGCACTTGGAACTGCTGTTAAATCATACGATGAAACAATGAAGGAATTTATCAAAATAGATAAAGATGTACTGAAAATAACAGGCGAAAGTCTACAAA
>RFKV01000087.1 GCA_003694175.1 Candidatus Dojkabacteria bacterium
CTTCAATACCTTAAAACATTTAATCCAATTCCGAATTTTAAAACTTAAACTAAATTTTGTCAAATTTATCAATTATAAAATTTCTAAAAGCTAACCGAAAAAAGTGCTAAGGTGACAGAGGATAAAAAAAGACTCAAAAGTGTTATCATGACCTGCTGAAATAAATTAATGTAAAAGTCTTTATCGTGCCTAAAAGATTTTTCTTTAGATATTTTCTTTAAAATATCGATGAAAGACAGTAGAACACAAAATCTAAAAAGATATTGCAGAATACCCATGTAAAAAATGAACAACAAAAATAGCTGAGAAAAAACCATTATCTCAATACCCAATACAATGTCTGGAGAAACATTCAGAAACCTAACTAACAAAAATAAAATTCCTACCAAAAAGGAAACTTTTAATCGTATATCCCTTTCTTTGCCCTTAATATTACAAACTAGTTGTAAATTTAATACTTTAGACATCGTCCGCTTTTCTAAATCGTAAAATTTTTGACGCAAATACTAAAACTTTAGCTTCGATCAAAAACAAAAACGTTGCAATTAAAATATATCCTAAAATAGACAAAACTGTATCCTGATTTACTTCGACGGCTAAGATCACAAAATACAAAACTAAGGACCTGTAGACAAGCTTATTTAGAGTATTGTTTGACTTCAGTACTCTCCTTAGGTAAGAATTTTCCAACTTTATTTTTAAAATTTCTTTATCTTCCATATCTTTCTAAGTCTAACAGTTTTTCCCATAATTCTTTTTGTTCCTTCGTTAGTTTATCAGGCACCCTAAGTCTTATTTTTACAAAATGGTCACCGTAACGATCGTGTTTGATGTTATATGCACCTTTTCCTGGAAGTCGCAAAATCTTACCATCAGAACTTCCTTTAGGTATCGTTAAAATCACCTTACCGTATAGTGTCTCAAACTCTTTCTCGACTCCCAGCACTGCCTCTGGTAAGCTGATATATAAATCTGAGAAAACATCATCCCCTTTTCTTGTATATATGTCATGATTCATTACTTTAATTTCGACGTATAAATCTCCTGGCCTAGAATCACCTTTAGAAAAATTACCAAGACCAGAATACTTTAGAATACCTCCGTCAGGAAAACCTTTAGGGATTTTCAACTTTATACTTTCTTTTTTTGTCAAACTCCCCAATCCATTACAGAACTTACAAGCTTCCATATAAACTTCTCCAGTGCCCCCACAAACATGACAGATTGACTCTACTTGCACTGTACCAAAAAAGCTATTTTGTATCTTTCTAATCTTTCCAGTTCCATCGCACGTTCTACATTCAGTTAATTTACCATCTTTAGCACCAGTCCCATCACAGTAAGTGCAACGAGTACTATGTTCAAAAGTTAAATCCTTTTCGCACCCGTGTATAGCCTCCATAAAGCCAATCTTAGTTTCAACCTTTAAATCTTCACCTTGGAAATCATAACTTCTCTTTTTGCCTCGAGTACGAGAACCAAAAGAACTAAAACTGGTACCAAAAAACTGACCTAAGATATCTTCTAGATCGCCAAAACTTGACGAACTGAATCCAGAGAAACCAGATTGGGTGCTATTCTGACCGTATGAATATGATCCAACATTTTCAAAATCAAAACCATACTTGTCGTATCTGGCTCTTTTTGCGTCATCTGACAACACTTCGTAAGCCTCTTGAATTTCTTTAAACTTTTCTTCGGCGTCTTTAGACTTATTTCTGTCGGGATGAAATTCTTTAGCCAACTTCCTGTACGCCTTTTTTATTTCATCCTTACTTGCAGATTTTGATACGCCTAAAACTTCATAATAATCCCTTTTTGACATAAAAAATCCTCCAAGAATTTTAGCATATTAATTAATAATCTGCCAATATACACTAATTTATACCAACTTACACCAACTTATACTACAATTTCCTGATCAAAATAAAATGACTTATCCCAAAAAAGTGCAAAGGAGTCTTTTCCAATTTATGAACAAATTTAGCAAAACACCTACCAACTTTACCAAACTTTTTTATTAATCTATCAAAACCAGGAAATACATGAGAATGATGTACTAGTTCAAATTTATACTCTTTAGATAAAGCAGAGGAGATAACCTCTCTAATTCTTTTATTGGTATAATTCCTAACATGTGGCGCAAAGATCCGTTGTATTCTGTAAGGTAACCAAGGTAAAAGTGGAATGTTTCCCCAAATATACTTTTTGAATAGAAATATACCATGTGTCTCAAATGGCCAACCCGTATTTGGAGTAAAAAATATCAAATATCCGCCGGGTTTTAATACTCTAAAAGACTCTCTGATGGTCAGTATGTCGTCGCTCACATGCTCTAAAACTTCATTGTGGAAAACTATATCAAAATAATTATCTTTAAAAGGAATTGATTCCGCTACTGAATGAACAACATTCTCAAACGGTATTTTGGATTGATAAATTGGACTTTGTGCATTGTTAACAAGCCAATCTATTAAATCTTTATCACAATCAACACCAAAAACGTTTTCTGGTGAAGTAAACTTAACAAATTCACTCATCCAAACCCCTTTACCACACCCAAGATCCAGAATTTTTTTGTCTTTAAAGTCAACCTTTTCTTGAATCATCCTAAGCCTCCTTCTAAAACCTTGACTGAAAATTTCGCCTGGCTTGCCTAGGTAAGCAAATTTCGCATCGTTATTAAGGATTTTCATAAGGCTAAAATATTAGCATAAATTAGCATAAACATGATAACATTGGTTGGGATGGTAGTGTAACGGCTAAGAGAATGCCAAGAAGAAAACATATAACATACGATAGTCAAGAGACAAAGATATTTTTTTCAGTTGTATGCCTATCTTTGTCTGTTTTTTTCTTTTTAAGTTTTACCACACCCTTGAACGAAAATAATTTTCTCGGGCAGGGACGTAATCTGTTTGGTGATAGTTCAATAGTAGTGAGTATATTTTTTCTAGTTATAGGACTGCGATTATTAAAAATAAAAACTCCTTTTTCAAAAACCTCAAATATTTTTGCTTTGTTTGTTCTGTGTTTACTTGTACCAGCGTTTTTGACTTCTATAAGTATCGGAAACAGTCAGATCTCTAGAATTTGTGATACAAACAGTATCAATATAAACAAGTGTCAGCTTAATTGTGATAATCGTTATAGTGAAAACTTTTCAGGCGGTTTAATTGGTTGCTTCATCCTAGAAAGAGTGTTTAAAGAAAATGTTCCAGTTGGTACAGCCAGCAGATTACTGCTTTTTGTTCTAATTATTGGAACTCTCCCAACTTTGTTTTCAGTACCTTACTCTGTAATATATGAAAGGCTAGCTCTATTCTTTAGATATCTTAAGGGTACGGTATTTAAAAGCAAAAATAACAGTTTCGGAAAAATTGATTACAATACACCAAACGAAGTTGAAGTTACTCAAAGGTTTGATGATTTCAACAAAGAAATCAAAAAAACAAGAATAGAGGAAAACACAAAAGTAAAAACAAGATCAAACAAGGAAGTTTTAGACTACATTCCACAAAGTTCAAACACTCAAGTGAATGGTTCAACTGATAAAGGATTAGAAGAGACAACACTTAGATATCCTAATTGGAAATTACCTCCTATATCGTTACTAATACCATACCAAAGAACAAATCAGAAAGAAAACTCAATATTAGAAAATACCAAAATAATAGAAAAAACCCTTTTAAGTTTTGGTATCGATGCAAAAGTTGTTAAAAGTTTCGTCGGGCCGTCCGTGGTTGTGTATGCATTATCAATCCCACTTGGGATAGCGGTACAAAAAATAACTGCACTGAGTGCCAGTTTAGCTTTAGCATTAAAAGTTGATTCAGATGCGATCAGAATCGAATCGTTACCCGACACACCATACCTTGGAATTGAAGTGCCACGATCAAATCGAGAAATAGTAAGATTTAAGGAATTAATGGAATTTCAAAAAAACTCAAACATCAAATATCATTTACCTATCCCAATAGGAAAAAATGTTGACGGTAGCTACATAGTATACGATCTACAAAAACTCCCTCACTTGCTTATAGCCGGAGCAACAGGATCAGGTAAATCAGTACTTACAAACTCATTTATATCGTCTCTGTTGATGAACAAAACACCTGACGAGCTTCGACTTATTTTAGTAGATCCTAAACAAGTAGAATTAATTGACTATAACGGTATTCCTCACTTATTGACCAGTGTTGTAACAGAAATGAATAAAGTAGTTAACGTGCTCAAATGGCTTGTGTATGAAATGGAGAGAAGATATACAGTACTTGCTAGTGAAAGAGTACGAAATATTCAGTCATATAATGAAAAGAAAGGTTTTTCAGCAATGCCCTTTATAGTGGTAGTGATAGATGAAATGGCTGATATGATGATGACGTCAAACAAAGTTGAAGCGGAAACTGCGATTGTTAGAATCGCTCAAAAAGCAAGAGCTGTAGGAATTCATTTAATTCTTGCAACTCAAAGACCTTCTGTTAATGTTATTACTGGAATAATCAAGGCAAACATACCAGGCAGGATAGGGATGAGCGTCACAAGCAGTGTTGATTCTAGAGTAATTCTGGATAGAGTTGGGGCAGAAAGTTTATTAGGAAAAGGTGATCTACTTTTTAAAGCACCCGACCGAGTAAAACCAGATAGACTTCAAGCACCGAATATAGAACAAGAGGAAATATCTAGAATAGTTGACTTTATCAAATCTCAATCACCTGAAGTCGAATATCTAGATGAGATTTTGGAAAAAAGCTTTTTAGGTAACGAACCTAATATGAGCAACGATCTTATATCTTCCGTTGATGCAAAAGGCTCTCTGTTAGAGCAGGCAATTAGAATAGCAGTTCAGTACAATAAAGGTTCATCTTCCTTTATTCAAAGAAAACTCAGTATTGGATTCAACAAAGCAGCAGAGTTAGTTGAGAGGATGGAAGAGTTAGGGGTGGTGGGACCACAAGTAGGGCAAAAACCAAGAGAAGTACTTATTTCAGATGCAGAGGAATTTATAAAAAAATTGAAAAGTGGTGAAATTTAAATGATTCAAATTTAATTTAGTAAGAAGTTTTTAACAGGCTCAGTAAATATTTCTCCTCTCGGCATTTCAACAATTGTGATAGTTTCTTTAGATCTAGTACCTTCTAAAACGCTAATCACTTCCCAGCCTATCGAGATCAGAAAAAACACTATTGCAATAATAATAAGATTTCGCCAATTTTTTTCCATAACTTAATCTTCGTAAAAGTAGTAGTTGACCTTTAAGTTTAACTGATAAACGACAACCTCAGATCCCCTATTAGATCTTGAAAAAGTCAGTTCTACTACATCAAAAAACCTCTTTGATCTTTCTATATCCCTTATTAAACTTATTAAAGAAGTAAAATTTGAATTGGATGACTCTACAAGTAGATTAACTCCTACAACTTTTAGTTTTTGGTCATTCATAAGATTAGAATGTTTCCTAGGTATATCTTCATTCTCCGTAAAATTTATACTTTTAAGCTCGAGATAGTTTTTTTGAACTAATTTTAATATTTCGTCAATTACAGCATCTTGATCCATGTTATTAGGCAAAACCTTATACAATTTATCCACCAATTGGGTCTCCGAGTTTAGTTCTTGACTTAGTAATTTAAGTTTGTCTAATTTATCTTTAGCCTGATTTAGTAAATCTTCCCTTTTTTGATTTTCTACTGCTTGGGCTGAAAAGGCTGAATATGATGGCAAAACACCAAAAAACAAAACTGATATAGTAAAAATAACAGTCACAGCTATGATAAAGTAACTGCTTTTTTCTTTCGAGCTTAAGATCTCTTCTAATAATCTTTGTTTTTTTGATTTCTGTAAGTCGTCCATCTACGTCTACTCGGATCTATAAAATTTCAATCTATCATATACTTGTTTTTCTTTTTTAATTACCGCTGTAATAGAATACTGACCATACGAATAGTTACTTTCCTCTCTCTGTACTATTAAACTATCAAAGTTAACACTTTTAAAATTTTGTGATGTTCTTAGGAATCTTTCAAGATCTTTCAATAGAACCAAGTCTTCAGTGCCATATATTATGAGTCTGTTATCTTTGACACTTACCGTAAGTTCGTTAGATGAAGTTCCTAATATTTGATAAACTTCATCTAGAATTTCTGATAACTGTGAAGAGCTCTGATTGAGCTCGTCGTACACATCAACTCGTCTGATCAAAGACCTAATCTTAGGTTCGATGCTTTCAGAATAAAAAGATATCTGATTCATTAAGTTACCGATTTGTTTGGTTTTGTTTTTTGCTTCGGTATCAACAATTACTTTAGCGAAGAAGGCTATTGTTAATAAAATTATAACAATAGCAATTACAATCCGAGCTTGATTGGTCACCCAAATATACACTCTGTCCCATAGGGTCAATGGCGGCTGAATCGGTTCTAGTAAGTTAAAAACTCTTGATTTCATGGATTTTCTTTATTCACAGTAATATACTAAATGAAAGTTAAAATTTAAATGCCAAGATATGTTTAGATACACGTGTAATCTAGGCTTAAAACCGTTATATATAAGGTCCCAACATGAAATACAGAAAGAACTTTTAGTTGACATAACGGTCACAATAAAATACTTACTAAATACTTATACAAACATGGTATCAGAAATAAATAAAAATAAAGATAAAAA
>RFKV01000088.1 GCA_003694175.1 Candidatus Dojkabacteria bacterium
ATTTTATCTCCGTACTCTAAGATAAACTGGTCAACAAGGGGATTTATACTCGCACAAAAGCCGCAGTTAAAATCAAAAAACTCAATTACTTTAGGTTTGTCTTCTGGTTTTTCTGTTATCAGCTTATCTATTTCTACTTTCAAAGAATTTATGAACTCAGCTTGTGTTTGACTTGCCTTTTGTGGAAAAAAAACGTCATTTACAAAGAAGCTTGGTGTACTTCTCCTATCCCCCATCATCTCATCTCCTGTTGCCTTATCTTCATCAACTTTTTTCTTTAATTCCTCAGACGTTATGTCTGATATAAACTGTGACTCATTTAGCCCTATACTTTTTGCAACATCTATAATATTAACTGGTGTTCTTTGATATTCAGATAAAGGATCTGACTTTTTTTGTTGACTTAAAATTGCAATCCCTCCCAAACCAACAATAAGCAAAATAACAACAATTATTCCGGGTAAGAGTTTGGATATTTTTTCCTTGTTCATACATAATTTAATAATCAAATAAACTTAAATACTCTCTGATTTTATCAATAAACTTATCTTCTGTGAAATCTTTTGCTCTTTCCTCACAATATTTCTTCATTGATAAGGCTTTCTGTGGTGTCATCTCATGAACAGCATTAATAATATCATTTACATTAAATTTAGGATCTAGTAAAATCCCCGTTTTATCATGGATAATAGTTTCTCTTAACCCGCCTTCATTAACACCAATAACTGGTTTTCCTGCGCTCATCGATTCTACTGGACTCATTCCAAAGTCTTCTCTAATGGGTATATAAATTGTGGCGAGGCACCTGCCAAGTATTTCAAAAAGCTCTTCATCACTAATCCATCCCTTAATCTCGATGTTTTTATGACCTTGTGCCATCTTCTTTAGTTTGTCTAACTCGGGTCCTCCAGAAGCAACAATTAATCTTTTGTCTGGCATTTTTGTAAATGCCTCAACTATCATATCAACTCTTTTTGCTGGGTATAGTCTAGCCCAGGAGAAAAAATAGTCCCCTTGCTCTATAAACCTAAACTTTTCTGTGTTGCAAGGAGGATACGCTATGACGCTATCTAAACCCAGGTATTTCTTAATCCTTTCCTGAACTGTCTGAGAATTTGTGATTATTAAATCAAGCTTTTGAGACAATTTTTTAAATCTCCATCTATTGAAAAAAGCGTATGGAATAAAAATTAATTTTTTGAAAAAACCATATGATCTTAATCGATCTTGGTAGCTATCGTATAGATGTCGCGGAGGAGTGTGCATATATGCTATGTTTACTTTTCCTTTAGCATTTAGTAAGGCATTGAGACAATCTCCGGAATAAATAATTATGTCGTAGTTTTGGATAAACTTTGTTTTGAATAAAAAAGACAAATGTACTTGAGTATACCTAAACCCAGGGATTTTTGACCATCTGCTTTCTTTATAAAGCTCAATGGTCTTTATTCCGTAATCTTTTGGATTAAAAGCTTCATTGGATATGAATGCTGTGGCAATGTCGGCGCCCAGCCTTTTTGCCATAGTTATTACAAGCCTTTCTCCACCACCTTTGTAAAGGAAATAATCATGTAAGATTATAATTTTTTTTGTGTGCATCTAATCTTTGCTAATCAAGAAAATTTTATCAAACTTGCTAAAGGATTTAGCTTAAATATTAACACTTCTCATCAAAACAGACATAAATTGTCGATGTTTTGTCGCAAAATTAACATGGTTTCATCAATGATACTAAATTTGCTGAATTTGACTTCGTAAATTATTAAATTGTATTGGTAGTTTCATTTAAAGTTTAGAATTTTTTAAGTTTTGCTTCAAATAACTAAAACGGGTTTTCTTGGCAGAAAGCGCAAATCACTTTCGAGAGGACCAAAAATCAGTTACCATGAAATTTTCATTTGGACAAGACAAAAACCCCTGTACAAATTTAGGGGTCTTTGTCATCATCACAATATCGTTTCCTAAATACAATCATTTAGGCTCGATTATTTCTGGCTCTGGTGAGCTACTTCCACCGTTACTTTCATCTGAAGGTTGTCCTGTATTTGATTGATTAGTATTATTGTTGTTTTGATACATTTTACTGCCTACTTCTTGTAGTAGATTCATAAGCTTTTTAGTTTCGTCATTAAGCTTCCCGACATCGCTATTATTGTCATCCTTGGCTGATTTCAGTAGATCATTAACCACTTTCATTTGATCTTCAAGTCTGGTTTTATCCTCACTTGAAATTTTGTCTCCATTGTCCTTGATTAGCTTCTCAGATTGGTAAACAACTGTGTCAGCTTCATTAATTGACCTAAGTCTTTCAGTAGCTTTTCTATCTGCTTCTGCGTTTTCTGCTGCCTCTTTAACCAATCTGTCTATCTCTGCTTTATCAAGTTGGGTTGATGCCGTGATGGTAATTTGCTGTTCTTTGCCAGTCCCCACATCTTTTGCTTTGACGTTTAATATTCCATTAGCATCAATTTTAAACGTGATCGCAAATCTTGGCACACCGCGTGGTGCTGGTGGTATTCCATCGAGTCTAAATGTTCCAAGTAATTTATTATCCTTTGCTAAGGGTCTCTCTCCTTGCAGGACTTTTACATCAATAGCTGGTTGGTTATCAACAGCTGTAGTAAACATATCTTCTGTTTTTTCTGTTGGTATTGTTGTGTTTTTTGGAATTATTACATGCATTTCTCCCATGTTGACCTCTATACCAAGCGAAAGAGGTGTAACATCAAGCAAAGTTATGTCCCCAACATTAGTATCTCCAGCAAGCACTGCAGCTTGTAATGCTGCACCGACTGCTACCACCTCATCTGGGTTTACTGAAAGATTTGGTTCTTTACCAAAGTACTCTTTTACTTTTCTCAAAACTAACGGCATTCTGGTCATGCCTCCTACCATAACAATTTGATCGATGTCAGATTTCGACTTACCTGCATCCTTTAATGCTACGTCAACCGAAATAAAGGTTTTCTCAACTAGATCCATCACCATCTTTTCAAACTCAGATCTAGTAAGATCCATACGAAAATGTTTAGGACCTTTAGCATCAGCGGTGATGTATGGAAGATCAATTTTTGTAGATTCAGCTGAAGATAAAGTAATTTTTGCCTTCTCTGCAGCTTCTTTTAATCTTTGCAAAGCTGCTGGATCTTCTCTAAGATCAATGCCTTGCTCGTTTTTAAACTTGGTAACCATTGCATCAATTAATCTCTGATCAAAATCGTCTCCACCCAAATGTGTGTCTCCTGATGTTGATTTCACTTCGTATACACCATCTCCTATCTCCAATATTGAGACGTCAAATGTTCCACCACCTAAGTCGTAAACTAAGATGGTTTGATCTCCTTTCTTCTCAAATCCATACGCAATGGACGCTGCAGTAGGTTCGTTGATAATTCTCAAAACTTCCAGCCCGGCTATTTGTCCAGCGTTTTTTGTGGCCTGTCTCTGCGAATCGTCAAAGTATGCGGGAACAGTTATTACGGCTTGTCTTACCGTTTCACCTAAAAAGGCCTCAGCATCTGCTTTCAATTTCGATAACACTTTTGCAGATATTACTTCAGGAGCAACCCATTCATCACCAAACTTTACCTCAACTCCACCTTTAGAACTTCTTCTAATTTCAAATGGAAGTAACTTTACATCTCTTTGTACCTCAGGATCTTCCCATCTTCTTCCAATCAATCTTTTAATTGAGTAAAAGGTGTTTTTTGGATTCGTTACCATTTGATTTTTTGCTGTGATACCAACTATGGTAGTTCCATTGTCAATTGCTACTACAGAAGGAGTAGTGCGACCACCCTCTTTACTTGTGATAACAACTGGTTGCCCTCCTTGAACGTAGGCGACAGCAGAGTTAGTTGTACCCAAGTCTATTCCAATTACCTTTGCCATATACTAAATCTAAAAAATAATTTAACTAAAACTAGCAGTGCAAGTATAAACCTGCTAAAGTTTATTTGTCAAGAGACTCACGATAATTTCTAAGCCTTTTATTTAAATCAAACTTATAGGTGCTATAAGTATTAACTTATTAGTTTAATACCTAAATACTGCAGCATTTAGTTCAAAAAACTTCATCAATGCGCTCAAGCATTCTCTGGTACGACTTAAAGGCTGTTGTAAAGCTTTTATTTTCCAAATCACCTATTTTGCTTGATCTCTCGGGTTTACTTTAAGTATAAGTATTAGAAAACTACTTAAGCATTCGATCACAAAGCCCATTGGTTCTATCGAACTATCACTCACAAAGAAGAATATGTACCCAGGATTGAATTTTAAATTTAAAGATCTCTTTTAATCAAGAGTTTTATTTACCCACTATGACTTTGGCATGCTTAATAACCCCTTCTTTATTTTCGTACTTTATTGCAGAACTAATAACCGCTACTACTTTCCCTCTCATTTCTTCTCCAGAATCAACTGTAGATATTGCTTCCATTGTTTCTCTATTGAAGTCATCTCCGACACTTATTTGTACTCTAACGACGCCACTTTTCTTAATTGCTGCCATAAGCTTGTCTTGTGCTGACATCAGAGAGTTTTTGGCTTGTTCTAAGTCTAAATTTAAATCATTTAGGGCCATATTAATGTCATCGTATACTTCAATAATATCTCCAATTAATGCCATGTTTGACATGGCCCCAAAGAGGGCTCTTTCTTCTTCTACTCTTTTCCTAAAGTTCTGAAAGTCTGCCATTAACTCAATTCTTGCGTTTCGCTCTGATTCATACTGTTTCCTTAACTTTTCTATTTCCGTTTCTTCTTCAGGCTGTCTGTTTGCATCTTTATTTTCCCCTTTAGTTTCCTGTTTTTTGTCAGGATTTACTTCAAGTTCATGTGACATAAATTTGAACACTATCCCATCTGAAGAAAACTCCTCATACTCATTTTCTGACCAATAAATCACCTCACAAACATCTTCTGTTTCTGTTGAGGTTTTGTTAATTGAGATTAATTGAGCTTCATGTTCATCTTGCAAATAGCCCTTATCAACAGAGAAGGTGATCTTTTCGTCATTTTCACCAACGTACGTAGCCCTTTCGCTAAGAAGGTCAATAGCTTTAGAAATATCCTCCTTTTTTTTAAACGATAAGTTAATAAGCTTTCTTTTTGCAACTATTCCTTTCTTTTTAAGGATGTCGTTTGAAGTCTTTATCAAATCATTGATCCTTTCAAATATATTCATATTCTGTTTTAAGC
>RFKV01000089.1 GCA_003694175.1 Candidatus Dojkabacteria bacterium
AGAACATATATTAATTATTGTACCAATTGGATCTGATAGCAGTTGAGTTAAAACTAAAATGATAGAACAAGCACAACAACAAAATAATATGATAAGAAAAACTACTATAGCCACTAAAGGGTTTGAGAACACTGCAACAACAATAGATCTGTTAATAAACCACAAAGATCTTTTTTCGATTTCTCTTTTGATTATATTCAAAATCATTAACCTTACTACACGAATGACTAGAGCTCTTACTGATCCGAGACCTTTATAAAAATTCAATAGGTAGTTGGTACGAGAGATTAAACTTCTAACATCCTCAGGGGTAAACTGATTACTAATCTGCGCAGCCCTTTCCATTCTTTCAAGTGCCCGCCTTATCCGCATCAACTCTTTTACATATTGATTTGGATTCAAAAATCTGAATACTTTTGACAGATTTTTGATTACATTTTTTCCAGTTAACTCTGGATCCTCCTCAAATTTCTTAGAACGTAAATCTGTATATATTCTTCCAATTGATCCCCCAAAAGCCTTAGAATATCCCCCATAACCAGATGTATTGATATGAATAACTTGTCCTAACAAAGTTAATAATTCCCTTAAGTCATTTATGTCTTTGATAGATCCAATCATCTTTTTTACTTGTTTCAGTATAGATGCAGTTTTTGATAGTTTTTCGATTCTATCTTTTATCCTTGAAAACTCCCTTTCAAACATTTTTCTATTTAACTAACAAAAGTGGTATATACAAATCCCTGTATCCTTATTTTAGTAAAATTAAAGTTGTTTGGTTGTTTGCAAGTTTACTAAAAACTAACCATGCAAAACAAATGTAAAATGTAAACCGTTAATTAAAAGTATAGTATAATTAACAATCTAAACATCGTTGTATTTTGAGTATGAAAAAATCCTCAAAAGAAATTAGGGATCTATTTATTTCATTTTGGAAAGAAGAACCCAGGAATTCGAAAGAAATTCCAAGCTCGTCCTTGGTTCCACAGAATGACTCTACATTGCTTTTCGTGAACTCCGGAATGTTTCCATTAGTTCCTTATCTAAACGGAATACCTCATCCTTTAGGAAAAAGAATTCATAATATTCAAAGGTGCGTCAGGACAAATGATATAGATGAAGTTGGTGACAACAGACACCTAGTGATGTTTGAGATGATTGGTAATTGGTCATTGGGTGATTTTGACAAAACCAATCAAATACCATGGATAATGGAATTTTTTGTTGAAAAGTGTGGTTTGGATCCTTTTAGAATTTTTGTTTCTGTCTTTGCTGGGGATGAGTCAGCACCAAAGGATGACACAGCAATTGAAACATGGAAAAAAGTGTTTGCGAAATATGGTATCAAAGCAGAGTACTCTGACAATATCTCAAAACTTCCAAAACCTTGGAATCCTGAGGAGGGAGTTCCCGAAGAACTAAAAAATTGGAAATATCGAATATTTCCTTACTCTAAAAAGAAAAATTGGTGGTCTCGAGCAGAGGTTCCTGGGGAAATCGGTGGTCCAACCTCAGAAATATTCTACGACATGGGAAGAGTAGAACTCATACAAGATGTCTACCACATAAACGATGATTCTGGAAGATTCATAGAGATAGGTAACAACGTTTTTATGGAGTACAAATTAGATCAAGAAATGAAGTGGGTTCCTTTAGAGCAAAAAAATATCGACTTCGGCGGAGGATTAGAAAGGATTGTGTTAGCGTGTCAAAACATCTCCGATCCATACAAAACAGACCTCTTCCAAAACATTATCTTTAAAACTGAAACTCTTGCAGGGAAAAAATACGAACTTTCCAAAAGTTTGAACCTAAATTTGGAAGTGAAAAGCTTCAGAGTGTTAGCTGAACATATAAGGAGTTCAGTGTTTCTTTTAGGAGATGGTGTCACTCCCAGTAACAAAGATCAGGGCTATATACTAAGAAGATTGATAAGAAGAATGATAAGACACGCTCATCTTCTCAAAATCCAGGATAACTTCACGAAAAGTCTTGCCAATGTCGTAATTGATGATTATGCTGACGCTTATCCGCATCTATCAGAAAATAGAGAAAAAATATTGGAAGAAATTGAAAAAGAAGAAATCAGGTTTAGAAAAACTTTAGAAAATGGTCTCAACAACATAAACAAACTTTTTCAAAAAGTCTCCCAGAATAGTCAACACGATATATCACCTGAACACATAATTACTAAAAACTTAGATACAATATATGAATTGAATGGTAAAAAATTAAATTTAGGGGAGTGGGCATTCTACTTTTATGAGACATATGGTTTTCCACCCGAAATGTTTTTGGAGGAACTTAGTTCTTTTGTAAACAAAGTAAGCCTGGAAAATTACAAACAGGCATATGTGAAAATCGATGATCAATTAGTGTCGACTATAATTGAGAAGTTCAAGTACTTAAGTGAACAACATAGAATAAATTCAAAAGCAAGTGCTGAAAAAAAATTTTTAGGAGGATTAGCTGATACATCAGATGAGACTACGAAACTCCACACAGCTCACCACTTATTGCTTGCCGCTATCCAAAAGTTATTAAATAAAGACATAAAACAAAGAGGAAGTAATATTACTTCACAAAGGTTGAGAATGGACTTTAATTTTGATAGAAAACTGACTCAAGATGAAATAGAAGCAATAGAAAATTTAGTAAACCAAAAAATTGAGGAGAGTTTGCCAGTTTTTAGACTGGAAATGCCAAAAGTTGAAGCAGAAAAGTTAAGAGCACAAATGGAGTTTGGGCAAAGGTACCCTGAAATCGTTTCGGTGTACATAATTGGAAACATCAAGCTAGATAAAGAAAAATATCAAATATCGGAAATAATTGAACAATATGATAAAGTGTTTTCTATTGAGTTCTGCGCTGGACCACACGTATCTAATACATCGAAACTTTCTGAAGGTGGTAAAAAATTTAAAGTTTTTGAACACGTTTCAATCGGAGCAAACTTAAAAAGGATTAAAGCAGGCTTGATCAGTGTTTCAAAGTAAATAAATAGGTTTTCTCAAACATTAACATCTTTGGGCTGCTTACCTAGTTTTTCTATCAACTTCACAACTAAAAAACCTATAGCTATAAGTAAAAATATTAAAAAAGTATTGTAGTTATTGTTTGGTAAAGCAGGTACCTTATCGATTATCTTTCCATCGCTGCTAAAAACTGGTTCAAAAAAAGGAAATATGACACGTAAAGATCCAATCATCAAACCTAGAAGCACTGAATATGTTGCATCCTTAAATTTTAGGAAAAGGGTTTTGATAAACTTGATGAAAAATATAAAGCTTATCAATGCTCCAAGAACAAAAGCTAATAAATTAAGTAGATCATGGGGAGATATACTCAATTTGGTAATTGATCGAACCAATTCAATCATGTATTCGTAAATGCCAAAAACAAGTAATACAAATGACCCGCTAATCCCAGGCAAAAGCATTGCAGTAATGACAAATATTGCTGCAAAAAAAATGTATATAGGATCAGGATTAATTACGACAATAGATGGTTTAATACCTAATAGTAAAAATATAAAAATTGAGGATACAAAAATCACAAAAACATTAGCTAAAGTCTTTTTGTTTATAGACACCCATACCTTTAATATAGAGGCAGTTACTAAGCCAAAAAATACAGAATAAACATAGTTAGGTATTGCTTTAATTAAAAAACCTACTAGATTTATTAACAAAAAGTAAACAGAAATTATTCCAAGTAACAATGGTAACCCAAAGTTAAAATTTGGATTTACCGGAACTTTTCCGTTCACCATGCTAAAACTGCGAACATGAATAAGTTTACTGAAATGAAATCCAATCTTTTGCTTTAGCCAAGCAAGGAAATCATTTAAAAAGTCGATAAAATCATCATATACGTTCAAAGATAAAGCGAGCGTAGATCCACTAACTCCGGGAATCACCTCTGCTATGCCAATAATTATACCTTTAATATAATTTCTTACGAATTCGATCACAAACCCAGTCGTAAAAATTATTAAATCATAACAGAAAACCAATTTATTGATCTAACTTTAAACGAACCGTGTTTTAATACAAAGTTAAAAGTTAGTACAAAGGATGTATCAAACTAAACGAACTAACAAGTATCATTGTAAAACTTGAAAAAACTAATTCACTATGAACATTACCAAGTTTCGCACAAAGTAAACCAAGGCACAACACAAAATGAAAGAAACAAATACAAAATTGTTCTTAAAACAAAATTGAAACCTGACTATTAACTTAGGCTTACTTTACTGTTTCTACTCATTTGCAACTCCCACTCTCTTGGAGTTGCTGAAACATAGATAACTTGATTTATTCTATTCAGAAACTCATCAAACTTGAGTGGTCTATTATCAAATGCTGATTTCATTCTAAATCCATAGTCAACTAAATTTTTTTTCCTAGCGTAATCCCCATTATACATTCCTTCTATTTGAGGTATAGTAATGTGAGACTCATCAATAAAAAGCAGAAAATCGTCTGGGAAATAATCAAGTAGAGTAGATGGTGGAGTACCAATTTCACGGCCATCGATGTATCTAGAATAATTTTCAATTCCTTTGGTATAACCAGTCTCCTCAATCATCTCTAAGTCAAAATTAACCCTTTGGCTTAGTCTAGTTGCCTCAACTATTTTGCCACTATCGTGGAAAGCTTTTACTTCCTTTTCCAAGTCTTCGCGTATTTTTGGTATCACTCGTTTTAACTTTTCTTCAGGACTTACATTATGTTTAGAGGGGAATATAGTATATTCGTCTACTTTTGCTATCAATTCACCTGATATTGGATTAATAAGTTTTAACACATCTATTTCATCTCCAGAAAACTCGATTCTGAGTGCCAAATCAGAGGATACAGGCAAATTAACATCAATAATATCTCCTCTAACTCTGTATGTTCCAAAATCAAAGTCGGTGTTTACCCTCTCATATTGCATGTCTCGTAGTCTAGTTAGCAACTTATCCCTATTCACAGTCTCACCAACAGACAATTTGATACTGAGAGCAGTGTAGTCATCGGGATTTCCAAGCCCATATATACATGAAACGGTAGATACTATTACTACGTCTCTACGTGTTAGCAATGACATAGTTGCGGTATTTCTATACCTTTCTATTACATCATTGATATCGCTGTCTTTTTCTATGTACAAATCCTTAGCAGGTACATACGCCTCAGGTTGGTAGTAGTCATAATAACTCACAAAATACTCAACTGCATTTTCTGGAAAAAACTCTCTAAACTCGGAGTAAAGCTGTGCAGCTAAAGTTTTATTGTGAGACAAAACTAAAGTAGGTAATCCAATATTGCTGATGATGTTTGCCATAGTAAAAGTTTTGCCAGTACCTGTTGCACCTACAAGAGTCTGATGTTTCCAACCTCGTTCTATACCTGCTGATAAGGCTTCAATTGCTGCTGGCTGATCTCCGAGAGGAACAAATTTTGAGTGAAGCTTAAATCCCATTAACTGGCAACTTATCTAACAAACTTGAAGATTTTAACATTTAAGTAAAAAACATGGATACAATCTTCTTACGTTCAATCAAAAATTGCCAAAACAATGTTACAAATATTAGCTTTATTAGCTTAAACTACTATACCTAAGCTAAACCTAAGTATGAGTAACAAATTAACTTTATCCAATAGCCTAAATCTCTTCAACGTGTTTAACTCATTAGAGAGGAGAGAAAAACAAACTATCCAAACAATGAACAAGCTATAAAAGAATAGAAATTAGACGGAGAGATCTGAATTCTACAAATGTGCCAGAGGTCGGACTTGAACCGACGACACCTCGCTCTTCAGGCGAGTGCTCTACCAGCTGAGCTACCCTAGCACACCGTCCGCTGAAAATTATATCAAACTAATACAACAATATCAAATAATCGACAGTAAATCGTCATTTCTTAATTAGTTTTGAACATAAGAGTAATTAAATACTTTTATTACTATGTATACTATATATA
>RFKV01000090.1 GCA_003694175.1 Candidatus Dojkabacteria bacterium
ACACTAAGATTAGAGTTATTTAACGTCTTGCTTAGTTTATTAAATATCTCAAGACTTAATAAAGCTTGTTCTGCTTTTAAGAATGGATCATTAGGTGAGTCAACAACCAATTTATTAATTAAGTTGTATGCAGAGACTAAATCTTTGTTGGACAAATATCTCCTATACTGCGTGTATTCATAGTTCGACAACAGGGTTTCTTTAACAATTGTAACCACATCACCTGGAATTATTAAAAATCCAAACATCAAAGTTATAAAAACAATAAACAGCGGGGAAAGCTTCATTATACTAACACTTGGCTTGATAGGCTTGAAGTTGGTTTGTGTTGCAAACAAAAACGGCAGATTTATTACAAGAATGCACAAGTACCAAATTAGGTTATATGATGTAAACAAATAACCTAAAACAATTGACGCATTCATAAAAAACAATGAGTCTCTAATTTCGTCTCTGAGTTTACTTATTCTGATAAAAACAAAAACAAAAGAAAAAACTACAAACATTGTCCAAAAAGTTCCCCTCTCTAGAATGTCCTTAAAGAAAGATGATGATAAATCACTTATTAGAATTGATTCAGATCGAGAAGAGAAGAATGTTGGCAACACATTCATATTTATAACCTCTTCTATGTATGCGTGACCATGCCCCCAAAATATCGTTGAGTACTCAAATTTCGAATTGGTAATAATTTCATAACTCTCTGCAAAACTCAATCTTGATTGTGAATAAGCTTTAAACTGATCAGATAAATTAATAATTGAAACAACTAAAATCGAAGCAAAGAAAACAAAAAGTGGAGTGAGAAATAAAAGAGGCTTGTCTAACAATTTTTTGCCTCTTAGTACACCAAAAAGAATCAAGTAGGCTAAGACAAAAGCTACAACTAAAGCATAATTACCTAAACAAATCAAAGTAAATCCAAGTAGTGTCGAAAACAAAATGTTTACTAAACTTTGAAAGTAGCTTAAGTTATGAATTGACAAAAAAATTCCAATTGATAAACCTAAAAATATTTGAGCCTCAAGGAAATGTAAATTATCAGAGTCTAACGCTAGCAAGTCTTGACCCTTGAAAAGAAAGATAGATACCAACTTAAAAGTTATCGAAATAAGCAAAAAGATTTGAAGATAATGCAAGAAACTCCGTAAAAAAGCATACCTACTTTCTGGACTTGTTAGTTCAAGTGTTCGAATATAGACTACAATAGATGACAATGCAGCAAAAATTACAAACAAAAGAACTGAAAAGTAAGTCATTTCATTTATAGAAAAACCATAAAGAGAAAAGACTTGGTTTTGAGAGTATTCAAAGATAAGACGATTTAATGAGGCAATAAATATCGAAATTAAAATAGTGATAATCACTGGTCTAGTTAGTACATTTGTATATTTATTTGTTGGATAGAACCAAACTTTTAAGATTAAGTAAGAAAACAAATACAAAATTGAAATTATTGTACCAACCAGGGTAGAGGAAATAACGTTATTCTGAAAAAAAGGAAGAAATAAAAAAGCAGGTAAACTCAAAAACAAATACAGAACATCAAATTTGGGAAATTTTGAGCTAATGACTTTTTTTTCAGTTTCACTGTTGCCGGAAATTGCAATTTTAGTAAATCTTGACTTCATATGTTGCCACCATGTTAATTCATTTGACGCTCGTTAACTCAAAAGTGTAATTTGTATATAAAATTTAACAAACAATCTGGCAAAATTTTCCCATTCAAATTATCAATCATGGCAGTCAATCATTTTGAAAAATTTAGCTTTAAACATCGACAAACCCAAAGTATAAACAAAATACATCAATTTAACTTGATATCTATCTATACTAAATACTTTCGATCAAGCTTTAAAATGAACTCAACCAAAACGTCGTAAAATTGTTGCAAACTATCAATATCAACCCATTCATCCTCACTTCCAATACTCCCGCCAATAGGTCCAAATTCTACTGCCGGTATCCCTACCAAGGTATAGTGTCTTGCATCTGATGATCCCATTGCTCCGTAAAGATCTGGGGAACGCCCCAGGATTTTGCAAGTTGAATCTTGAAGGGTTAGTATAAATTCATTTTTTTCTGAAACATCTATAAAAGGTTCATTAACGATAATTTCTATTTCTCCGTCATCGCCTACTGCATCTTTGATGTTTGTCATAACTTCGTCCTTATCTTTGGGTATGTACCTAACATCTAAACTTATTGTACATTCACTGGGCACTTTATTAAAACTCTTGTTATTTGTTTCGATGTTACTTAAGTTTATAGAACTCACCCATATGTTTTTTTCTTTGCTTTCTGGGATCGGATATAGCCTAAACAACTTCTCAATTACTCGGTTTGCTTTTAATATTGCATTGTCTCCCAACCAAGGATAAGCTCCGTGAGCTGAAATTCCACTACACTTGATTCGAATCCAAATTATTCCCTTTGTTTTGTTTACTATGTTGAAGTTTGTTGACTCACCAGAGATAACAAAATCCGATCTGACTCCTTGAGATATCTGATACTTTGTCCCGTAAAATCCACCAAGTTCTTCATCTGTTACTACTTGGAGCGCCATTGGGAAATTGATCTTTTTGGCAATTGCTTTAAAAACATACACCATTGTAGCTAAACTTGATTTCATATCCATGCTACCAATACCATACAACCTATTTCCCTCAATTCTACTTTTATATTCAATTTGGGGAGAAGGAATAACGTCTAGATGACCATTTAGTATGAGATGAAAGTGTTTGTTGCCTTTTTCTCTGTTGTGTATCAATAAACTTGTGTAACCTTCGCTTTCAAATTTATCAATAGTGAATTCAGAAAGAACACTTTCAATCAATTCTAAAGACTTTCTTAACTCATCAAAGTTAGTAGGGTCCGTTTTTAGACCAATCAGTTCTCTTGTAAGTTGTAATACTTTTGTGTTTTTTGACATAGTTGTATTTTACAAAAAGATTTTATATTTGTTACGAAATAAAATAGGACCGGTAATTTTTGTCACGATCTTTCTTTCTTATCACCAACTCATCGGTAAAAAGATCATTTGTTGTTACTCACGCTGCCGTCTTTTAAACCATTAAATTAGCATTTTAATGAATGCAATTAACTCAGAAAAAAGGACATGCCTTTAACAATTAAATTCAAGGAAAAGCTAAAACATGCAAACACAAGTCATCTATGCTCCATTAAGCTACTTAATGATTCCACAGTAAAGCATTGTCCTACACTAATATTGTCTTTAATAATTCCTTAATACATCTCTTTTGTTTTTTGTGCCATGTTCAAACCCTAAAGCTGAATGATTGATTTACAGACTATGTAAATGAATATATTTCACATTAGAACCACTTAAAATGATTTTAGGTAATAACCTCTTCATTATATGACTTGAACTAGAAATTTATGACTATGTCAATATTACTACAATGCAACTATTTGGCTAATGAATACGCTAATTTTTAGTAACGATACAATCGCAACCTAAGCGCAACCTAAGCTCTAAATTTAGTAGCTTATAAATATTCTACCAATCTCAATCACAAATTTGGTAACAAATCAGCAAAAAAACTAAAGCTTTACAGATTACGACAAAGTACTCATTGCAAAAGTCTTTTGTAGAATTATAGAATTACAGATATAAAGCGATGATATGTTTCACTAAGGATTTAATTCCAAAACCCAAAAGTCTCCTCAAAGATTAACTTACTTTAAATCATCAAACCCTCAAGAATCAAGACATCAGTGAGGTGCACAATACTACTTCTTTTATCCAAAGAAAACCAAACCCAGCAAAATCCTTAAAATGCAATTCAAAAACTCACAAATCTCATTGATTTAAATTCACATTCTAACACCCTTCACACTTCTACAGATAAATAAATTGCCTTTCTACCACCGTGTACAGGTACGGATGAACCACTTTCTGCTGGTACTAAGTTGGTAAAACCTCCAGCTAGCTGGTATTTCAACTCGCCATTTTCTCCTTGAGTTAAAACAAAGAACAACCTGTGTATGCCTTGATATATACCTTGACCTTGATGTCCTTCACCTTCGAGACCTTCGAGATTAAAAACAAAGTTTGGTAGTGCTCTTTGAGCTACATATTCTAGCCCATTCAAAAGATTAAAAATAACTGATCTCCAATAATCCCTAGCAGCCTCCCTGGGCCTTTGAGGGTTTCCTTCAGGGCGTATATGTCCATATGCGCCAAAAGAAAGCCCTCTAGGTTTAAACCAAAGTTCCTCGGAACTTCCTTCACTAAAAATTTGTATACCCGATTGAAACAACAGTTGCGCTTTAACACCCATTAGAGCTTCAACCCTTATTGTACTCGTTGCTGCTTCCCCTCCTTGCTTATTCTTATCTTGCTTTGTAAGTTTTTTCGGGATCTCTCCGCCGTTGATAATCATTTCTATAAGACTATTGATTAAGCGACGTAAAAACGGCTCGCAGTCTTCAGGTGTAAGATTTCTACCGGCAGCTAAGTATTGTATAAAATTACGTCCCTCAATTCTTCTTATTACCTCTTTATCAACAGGAATTTCTGCTGTGTTTTTTCTTTGAATAACCCAATACCTCAAATACAGAATAAGATCCTCTATGAATGTTTTTGCTTTATTTTGATCATTTGAATCATTAATATTCTCACTAAATTCTTTGTATTTATTACCTTTCTGGAATGGTAGAGAGTTTAGTGCTGCAATTGCAATTGCCTCATGAGAAAACAAATCAAAAATACTCCTAAATTCTATACCCATCCCCATTTCCTCCATATATCCCTTAGTATCATTATCCCCAGGTCGCATGTTAGGAGTAATAACTATTCCCATAAGTTCCCTAAATAAATCTTCTTTAGTTATGCCATAATCCCGCATCATACTTTCTATACTATCATCGTCTAGACCTAAAACCTCTTTTAAAAGTAAGTATGGGTTACGGTCAAATGAGGAAATAGTTGATATAAAATCACCCGTTCTTCTTAGGATTGATGTACCAAGAGAGCTTCTTAAATAAATAATGGGTTGAGGCTCGTCTTTTTGCGTTTCACCCTTTCGTCGTTTTAAGATGCTTTCAACTAGGAATTGTAAAACTCTTCTAGGCCCCCACAATTCGCTAAAACCAGTTGGTGAACAAATTTTCAGCTTACTTAATCCATCACCATCTTTAATATAAACTTCGGTCTCTTGCCCCTTGGCAAATAAATCATCACCGGGTTCGACATTAGGATTAAACCACTCATACCTCAACATGCTTAGAGTTTTTTCAGTGCTACCTCCAGCTACAACAATTATAACCGGACGACCTAGTCTTTCTTGATAATATTCTTTGAGTAATTCTATCATTTTATGCCATCTCATCATGAACTGACCATAGACCAACACTTGTTGTCTTTGACCGTCCACTTCAATTTCCGAAACTTCAGCGCCCATTGACGCTGTTAAATGATACATCGCTAAAGAATTTTCAATTTCAAAAATTAACATTTTTAATGCTTTTTCTAATTCTTGCTGATTAAACAAATGAGCTATCTCCCGGATTTCTCTAGGAATAAAGGCCATATCGATCTGTAAACCAATCGGACAAATAATATTACCTTCTGAATCTGGATGTCTAACTAAACCTCTGATCAGAGGATATGACGATCCCTCCACCCCGGCTACCCTAGCCTGATCTCGATCTATATTATCTACTAGTTTAGTAAATTTAACACAATATTCCATAACTATTCTCTCTAAGGACCTAAGAATTGCCTCAGGTATCGGTGTCTCCTCACAGCCTTCCATGATTAAATGGGTACTTATTCCAGATTCATCTTCTCCTCTTGTAATAAGTCGTGTTGGCGCACCAGTAGCCTGACCAACAAGTGGTAAAACGCGACCTCGAAGAGTTATAGGCTCAAAATAAGCGGTATTTCTTGCTAGTCCAAGCCAATAAACAACGATCTCACCAGCTGTCATTTGCTCCGGATCTATCTCTTTCTCTATTTGTTGACCTCCCTCGTCGCGGTAGACAAGCCTAACCCGTCTTGTTTCTCCTGTAGAACGTACTTCTTTTTTTCCTTCCACAGTAACAATCTTAACTAAAATAAAATAAATTCAATGCTTTCAAAGTACCTAAGAATTCTAAAATTTCTTTATTTTTA
>RFKV01000091.1 GCA_003694175.1 Candidatus Dojkabacteria bacterium
ATACTTATTCAAGTAGTAGCCCTCAAAATTTAATGAGAGCAAAAACATCCTCATCAGAAGTAAGCATTTTAGATAACATTTCTTATAATATAAAAATACTAGACGTTTCGACAAATGGCGACATAGTGATATATACCGCACTAAATCCAAATACTAAACTTACTGAGCTTATAAGATTTGACGTACCAACAATGCAAAAAAAAGTACTTAGTGAAAATTTCACGGGTAGAAGAGTTCAGTTCTGGGAACAGGATGAAACTCGACTGATTTACCTTGATTTTATAGATGGTAGGGATGGAATATTTATGCTAAACATTGAGGATCTTGCAAAAAGAAGAGTTCTGGGATTACCTGTAAATGAAAGATATTTAAACCTGTGGCAAGACTCAAAATATACTTTCTACACTACAAACAAAGGGGTTTACGTAGTTGATTTATCAAGTCCAAAAAACTTAAAGATAGTTCTTCAGACTAACTAAGCCAGTTACGTAAATCTCGGCATTGTTTTCATTTGCTATCCTAATAATTTGATTATTTATTTTAGTTGCGTCTGTCGAGCTTTTTAGAAACTTTTCAGAAAATCTCACACCATTCCACGGACGACGTTTAAAACTATTAAATAGTGGAGATGTTGGATTTAGTACTGAAACAAACTTTTCAGTATTTGGAAAATACTTGTTACAGAAGTGTAAGCCTTTTTTAAGATGTAGAAAGTCATCTCCCAGTTGAAAATATATCCTGCTAACTATTCCAGTATCTAATTTCTGTTTTAGAAGTTTATACTCTTCTTCTAGATTTAAAAAAGGATTGAATGCAACACCAAAACTCAACCCGTAGTTTTCAAATTTTTTTGCATAATTCAAAGCTGTTAAAGATCTGAATTTCGGATACTTCGGGTTCCCTGACACTACAAGTATTTTTTTTTGGTTGTAGTGAATTGCCTCAATCAAAAATCTTTCCCATTTTTGTACAGCCAAACTTATAGTTTTTACACCATTCACTCGTATAGAATAGACAATATTAATATCGACATCAAAATTTAACTTCTTTTTTATTTTCATCGCCTTAAGAATGTTTTCATCTTCCGGTGATTTGTTAGCTATTGAAATTGATTTAACAGTATTTGATTTCAAGAAGTTTATCAAACTGTCAAAATCAGCAAAGTCTTTGTTTGTGATTTCATGGACCATATTACATATCCTGACCGTGTTTTAGGATGTTGCATGACTGCTCTGACATCATGTCGTATATTTTGTCTATCAAAACATGTTTATATTTATTAATCTCTTTGTTGAACTTTGACGCAGAGATAATGGATGCAATTGCTATGTGATACCTGCTGGTTTTATTTAGCATTTGCATGTTTAGAGGAGTTGTAGTACTACCTTGCTCTACGTAACCAAATATTTGTGATCTTGCAGCTAACTCTGTGCCGTATATCAACTGTTGTATAGCAGTTGGGTATCCATGGAAGTTGAAAATAACGTCTACATCTCTTTCGAAAACATTGTGCACTTCTTTAGACTTGTCTATCGGATTAAAGGGTGACCCCAAACCGTTTTGGGATATCTGGTTTATATTTATAAATTTAAATCTTAAACTAGGCGCCAGCTTCCTAAGAATTATTGATGCTTGATAATTTTCATTTGTTTGATAATCTCCAATACTTACAAGCACAACATCGTACATTCTTTCAGCAGTCATAGATTCCAAATTTTGCCAGTGACCATAGCCCCTTTTAAATTCCTTTATAGCTTGTGACAAACTCACCCATTGTGGCAGTTCTCTCTTGCACGCAGTTATATAATTCACACGATCAAAACTACTCAAACATTGACTCATTGCAACTATCAAGGAATTAACATCGGGAGGAAAAAACAGAGTAACAAAATCTGCATACTTTGTCAAAAGTGAATTAATTAAAGTTGGATTTTGGTGAGAAAAACCATTATGCTCTTGTCTCCACAGTGTACTAGTTGCTACCAGATTAACACTAGGCATCGGCTTTAGAAATTTTTCTTTCTTTCTTTGTTTTATAAATTTAATAAACTGATCTATTTGACTTGAAATAACATTCAAAAAAGCTTCATAGCTTATCAAAACCCCTTGTCTACCAGTTATAAGGTAGCCTGCCATCATAGAAAACAAAACGTTTTCTGATAATAACTCAATTATCCTTCCATCGCTTGAAAAGTTTTCATCATGCTTCCTCACTGGCCAGATATATCTCCTTCCAGTCACTTGAAATATCGGCTCAAGCATGTTAGACTCTGACTCATCAGGAGAAAAAACCATAAAACCTTCGGAGTTCAATGAGAATACATCTCTGAGATATTGACCCAGCTCAAACATCCTACTTTGAGATCTATGACCAGGTAAAATGAATTTAAGTTCATGATCATATACACTAGGCAAATTAACTTTGATACCCTCTTTATACGCATATTTTGTCGCACCAATGCGTCTACTTGGCTCTGGAAATATAGACAAAATATCGTCATGTGGTATACCTTTCTCATCAATCAGTTCCTCAATTTTATAACTTCTAAGCCATGATCTGAGTGCAAAGAACTCTTCAAGGTCTTTTGAAGGATTTTTAAGAGGTACACCATGCGAAATATTATTGTCCTCAACCTTTTTACCTCTAAACTCTTTAACGCCACTCCAACCTTTCTTAGTCTTTAAAATTATTATCGGAATAGATGGATTCACAGCATTGTAACTTGCCCAGTTTCTTTTTCTTACTTGAATTTGTTCAAAAGACTTTATTAGAGCTTGTAAAAAATCAATGTATATATCATCTGACGTATACTGATCTACAAATATTGGGTTATAGCCTAGTCCTCTGAAATAATTAGAGATCTCGGCGTCGTTCAATGTGCTAAAAATCGTTGGAGCCGAGATCTTATAACCGTTAAGATGAAGTATTGGCAATACTACACCATCCTTAACTGGGTTAATAAACTTGTTAAGCTGCCAGCTTGCTGATAGGGTTGCTGTCTCGGCCTCTCCATCACCAACTATACAGACAGTTACCAGTTCTGGATTCTCTAAGACAGTACCATAAGCAGTAGCTAAGCTATAACCCAACTCCCCACCTTCATGTATCGATCCAGGAAGTTTAGGAGAAGTGTGGCTATCAAAACCACTCGGCCAACTAAAGTCATGAATTAAGTTACCCATACCCTCTGAGCCAATCCTGTATTTTGGGTTAATATCTCCTAGAGTTCCTTCTAGGTATATATTAGATAAAATAGCCGGTGCTCCGTGCCCAGGACCAACAACGAGCAAAATGTTTAAGTATTCGTATTTTTTTAACATGTAGCTAAGTCCACCGTAGACAAAATTTATCCCTGGAACAGTTCCCCAGTGTCCAAGCACTCTTGTTTTGATATGATCTTGAGTTAACTCCTCTTTCAATTCAAAATTTTCCTTCAAATAAATTTGTGCTGCAGATAAGAAATTAACTAACCTATGATATCTTTTGAAAGTTTCTATTACTTCCATAAAACTGATAGTAAAAGTTCCTCACTTAGCTATGTTTCAAGCACACTATAGTATACAAATCTAATTCAATTCAAAGTTATCAAATTGCCTCCAGTTACTGCTCTAGGTATTTCAAAAAGTATCCAATTACACCAACAAAATACAAAAAGGCTAACTAATTAAACTAAATTTAAGTGATTTTTACAATTTTTACTACTTTATTTTGAATTATTAAGAACTAAAATACAACTTAAGTTCTTAAAATCTCTAAAAACTAGATTAGATGTTAAAACACAACTAAAAACACAAAAGAAAGTAACAACAATAAAAATACCTTAAAGTCCTTACTAACTAATCACAAAAATTCTAGACTTCAACTACTTCAAAAACACTGAGCAGCCTTTGGTTATGCTGCACCAAAGGATCAGAAATTAGTAGCACTTTATCGCCTGGATCAACGTAGCCCAAAGATCTAGCTTGACTAGACACTATTTTTAAAATTTCATCTTTATCAGCCACTGAAAAGTCGATATTGAATACATCTGCTGTAACCACTCCCCAAACAATTGACAAATGCCTAGCAAACTCGATTCTACTTACAAAAGCATGCACTGGTTGCAAGATCTTGTTCATTGCAATAAGCCTTGCAATCTCACCATCCTCGCTGATTGTCAAAATAGCTTTTAAAGAAGTTCCGTATTCAGTAGCAAATTGCGCAGCAGCTTTTGCTAACGCGGATAATAACTTGGATTTAGTTGGTCTGTCCAATCCACCATTACATATTTCAGGGCTGATATATTGTTCTGTTTCTAGTGCTATTTTTGCCATATATCCTACCGCCTCAACTGGATAAGCTCCAACACTTGATTCCCCTGATAACATCAGTGAGTCCGAGCCCAATAAAACTGCAGTGGCAACGTCAGTAACCTCAGCTCTCGTAGGCTTTGGGCTGTTAATCATTGATTCAAGCATTTGTGTAGCGGTTATCACTATTTTCCCAGCTTTTTTTGCTCTTTCAATGATTTTTTTTTGAGCAATTGGTACTTTTTCTAATCCTAATTCTACCCCAAGACCACCCCTCGCAACCATCACTCCATCAACCTCATTTAATATCTCATCAAGATTTTCCAACCCTGAACTATCCTCGATCTTCGCAATCAATTTCATATTCGTTCCATTTAAGTATTTCTTAATTTCTCTAGCTGCATTAGCATTCTGAACAAATGAAGCTGAAACAAAGTCCCATCCCAGTTTTAGTGAATGTTTCAAGTTCTCAATGTCTTTATCTGTCAAAATTGAAGAAGTGTAATTTGATCCAGGTAGATTCATTGACTTCCCAGGTTTAAGCTCTTCACCAAAAACTACTTCTGCGAAAATATTCTCATTTTCGATTTTGACGATTTTCAACTCAACATCACCATCCCCTATAACTATCTTTTGTCCAACTAATAAGTGTTTGTAAAGATCCTTAAAATTTGATGGATAAATTTCAGAATCAGGACTATTTCCAATCTTAACTATGTCACCAGGCTTTATTGTTATCGGATTAGAAAACTTATTCAACCTAACTTCTGGACCTTTTATATCCATCATTAAAGATACCTTATCAGATACATCCCTAACCAACTTCGTAACCTTATCAAGTTCGTTTGCATCAGCAAATGCACCGTTTACTCTAGCACAGTTCATTCCTAGGTTAATCATTTTTCTAATAATCTCAGGATCCCAGGAAGAAGGACCAATCGTACAAATTATTTTTGTTTTTTTCATCATAATAAAATATTAATCAAGTTTTAATTATAGAC
>RFKV01000014.1 GCA_003694175.1 Candidatus Dojkabacteria bacterium
ATCTAACGGTAATAGAGTTAAATAAAAAAAGTTTTGTAGTGTTTAGAGAAAAATCCGATGGAACTATTGATATCAAACCTATTAGCTATTATCAGACTGAACCGGATGCCTTTACAGCAAAAAGCCTTGCATGGAATGTAATACGTTACATAAAAACAGCAGGAACCGATAATGCGGACGTTATGTTTACAGAAGCATCCAGGCTAATGACTCCATCATTAAAGGAGAATTTCAAAAGTTTTATTGAAAATGAAAAGTTTCAATTATCGCGGTTAAACAAACAAAATATAGGGATTTATAGAGTTTTGGAAAATGTAACTGTAAAGATGCTTGAGAAAGAAGATTTACCACCAAACTCACAATTTGAACCATCTCCTTATGATGTAGTAGTTTCAGGAACCGTAAGAATTTTCTTTAAAAACAACAACAACGAAGCAGCACCAGCCGAGAATTTTCACTATCACGTGTCAATGACACCCCTTGAGGGAAGAACCGAAGCTAATCCTTGGGGATTACTTGTATCATCAATTCAGCCGATTGAGCCTGAAAAATCCCTCAAAAGATTAAAGGAAATAGAAGAAGAAAAAGCAAAAAGTAATGATAAAACATTAATCGAAAAAGTTCTTACACCAGCAAATAAAGGACCATCAAATTAAAACCGGTAGTTTTGTCTTCACTGAGTTTTCAAGCGTTCTCCTCTCTGAAAGTAAGTGTTTTTCGTTTTGATTTAGTACGAACACCATTTCACAGGACAGCTTTGTGGGAGTATTTGGAAGTGACTAGACTACTGATTTCATCCAGAGCAAATGTAAATGCTGAAGATGAAAATGGTAAAACACTGCTTCACAAGGCAGCTAGAAAAGGATACTCGACAATTGCTAAAGTACTTCTTGCGCACGGTGCTAGTTCAAATGCTAGAAATCATGAAGACTTAACACCGTTTCATAAGTTTAGCCGAGAGCAGACTTTAGTTATGAGATAAATCTGTTAGGATTTGTTTAAATGTGACAACGATCGAGATGTCAACTATCAATTTGAGCCATTCGGCTTCTAACGGCAGTTCCTGCGGTGATAGCCTGCTAATTCTCACTTCGTTAGAAGTGACAGTGCAGGAATCTCGTGGCTTCAGTCATGAGAGGTTTAAGTCTCTATTTTATCACAGAAATCTAAAATTCTATTATTCCTCCCAGGATTAAAATTTGAAACTTTTCTGGTAGCGATTCTGTAACAAGTTGATCCAAAACTTGGGCTATTTTTTTATAAAGCGTTGAAAATATTTATAAATTATGTTATAATAATGAACATTATAACTTAATCAATGAGGTGGAAAGAAAATGAACGCAATAGGATGGAATGCTCAACAGGTTATAAAGAAAAGGTATGCTTGGCAGAAAATTGATGGTAATTTTGAAACATGGGAAGATATTGCCTATCGTTTAGCTAAAACAGTGTCCTCTATTGAAAATAATCAAGCTTTTTGGTTTAAGTGTTTCAAACAGATAATAGCTAATAGACAGTTTATTCCTAATACTCCATGTATTGTAAATGCAGGAAAACCAGATGGGCAACTTTCTGCATGTTTTGTCTTACCTGTTGAAGATAGTATTAATTCTATAATGGAACACGCAAAATATTGTGCTATTATTCATAAATCAGGTGGTGGTACGGGAATGAGTTATGAAAAGCTTAGACCGGCTGGTACTGAGATTAGTAGTACCCGTGGAACAGCTTCCGGTCCCGTGAGTTTCATGCAAATAGTTAATACTGTAACCGATGTTGTTAAACAAGGTGGTGTCAGACGTGGCGCAAATATGGGCATACTCTCAATAAATCATCCAGATATCCTACGATTTATACATGCAAAAAATGATCAAACGTCACTAACTAACTTCAATATATCCGTGACCGTAACCGATGATTTCATGCAAGCAGTAGAAAAAGGAGAATGGTTTCAGTTAAAATTCAATGGTAAAGATTGGGATAAACCCATATATGATCCCGTAGTTGATGGTGAATATAGAGTTTTTTACGATGGCTATAAGTTAATACCTTTCGCAGATCGGATTAGTTACTTAAACACCGATTCTTCAAATTTACGTGTAGTTACTCCACCTAAACCAGGAATGATATATGCTCCTGACATTTGGAATAGAATAATAGCATCAGCACATAAATATGCCGAACCGGGTATTATATTTATAGATGAAGTAAATCGTAAAAATCTTTTATTAAACTCAATGGGGAAAATAATTGCTTGTAACCCATGTGGAGAACAATACTTACATTCTTATAATGCTTGCAACTTAGGTTCGATTGATGTAGCTAAGTTCTATTTAGATAATGGTAAACGATGGCCGGATTGCTTTGATTGGGAAAATTTTCGCAACGTCATAAAATATTCAGTAAGGTTTCTAGATAATGTAGTAGATATAAATCATTTTCCAATACCACAAATAGCCGAAACTGTTCAAAAAACTAGACCCATCGGTCTTGGAGTTATGGGAATAGCGGATTTATTCTTACATACAAAAGTCGCATACGGCTCTGATGAGTCCTTGAAAATACTTGATTCGTTGCTTTCCTTCTTACGAAAAGAAGCTTGGCTTGCATCTATAGAAATAGCAAGTGAAAAAGGTCCTTTTTCCGAGTTCTGTAACAATACAGATAATTATAGCGAATTTTTTAAGGAAATAGGGCTTAATACCAATAGCATTCCTCGTAATTATCAAGTAACCACAATTGCACCCACAGGGACTATTTCTCTAATTGCAGAAACTAGCAGCGGTGTAGAACCGAATTTCAGTTGGGCATATTTGCGGAAAGATACCTTAGGTGAAAGAATGTATGCTCATCCGATTGCTGCTAAAGCACTCGGAATAGACTTGGATCCTACTGATCCTGATTCTCTTAAGCAAGCTGCAAAATACATCCAAGAAAATGAACATAAATTGCCAGACTACTTTGTATCCGCACACCAAATAACACCATTAGAACATGTGGAAATTCTAGCAACAGCACAAAAACATATTGATAACTCAATATCCAAAACTTGTAATGGACCTTCCAATCATACCGTAGATGATGTCGATAAATTATACAAACTCGCAAAAAGTAAAGGATGTAAATGTGTTTCTTATTATCGAGATGGCTCAAGAGACTCCCAAGTTCTTGTAAAACCCCAAAAAACCACTAAAAAAATTGAAATTAAATCTAACGGACATAAAACTAATGGACTCTCGCAAAATGCAAATCTCAAGTACTATCAGTATACTTATAAATTTAAAGAAAAAGAACTTAAAATAAAAATTGCAACTTCTAACGCAAAAATAGTTAAACTAGAAATTGATGGTTATTCTAATAAAGAA
>RFKV01000092.1 GCA_003694175.1 Candidatus Dojkabacteria bacterium
ATTAACTATTATTAAAGTTTTTCTACTCTTGCTTTATACTTTCGTAGTACAGTATTTTCTAGTTATTTTTTAAGTTATGCTAAAAAGTATGTTACCAACAAGACGAGAAGCAGAAGAAAAATTGGAGTTTTATGTTAAAGATGATTATCAGATAAGACATGCTAAAATGGTCGCTTTAGCATGTGAAAGTTACGCCCAGTTTGCCAATGATTTACCCGAGGATTTGCGTAAAAATAGCTCAGACTTATACTACATTACTGGACTTTTGCATGATATAGACTACTTCCTATATCCGGAAAAACATCCTAAAGTTTCATTGAAATGGTTTGAAGACTGGGGCTATCCCAAAGAATTAATACACGCAGTAGAGGCTCACGCATATGGATACAATGAATGTGATGTTCTCCCAAAGTCTCATTTAGCCTCAACCTTAATGGCATGTGATGAACTTTCAGGTTTTTTATTTGCATACTCTTTAATGCGACCAACAGGTTTTGAAGGAATGGAGTCTAGAGGTGTAGTAAAGAGACTAAAAGATAAATCCTTTGCTGCAAAAATAAATAGAGAAGATATATATCGAGGAGTACAATATCTGAATGTATCACTGGAAGATCACATTGCAAGATTAATAGAAGTTTTTAAGAATCAGAACAAAAATTAAAATGTTAATTTCCACTTTATATTTAATTTGACCTATAGATAAACACATTTAATACAATTAATTAACCCTAGATTTGAGTCTTTTCGAGTAATAAAAAACTCCGAGGAACAAGGGTATATGATCATATGCTTTTAACATATAAACAAATGCCTTAATAGGATTACTTAGATACCAGTCAAAAAAAGTGTTAAGTAAAAGAGGGTTAAGTAAAAACAAATTGGTTAGCGCGGGTGCTTTGACGTTCGTTGAACATAATCTTTTGAAATGGTCCAAAAATTCCTCCGTAGGTGGGTAATTTTGAAATACAGTCAATTATTCTTGTATCTATTACTATAATCCTTTAAATAAAATTATCCATGCCGTTCTTCTCAAGTTCTGAGACTATTTCCTTTACTTTTCCTGCTTTTGATTTAGAGATAACTAGGACTGCATCGTCAGTGTTTACCACTACAACATCTTCAACTTCTGAGACAGCTACAATTTTAGAGTCTGAAAAGTTTGCGACTAGAGAATTCTTTGTATTTAGAAGAACAACGTTTCCACTCACATAATTTTGCTCCTCACTACTTACAAAAGCAGCTTTTATATCTGACCAAGTTGATACATAGTGCCAATCATAGTCAGTCGCTATCACTTTTATTCCATCTGGTGGTAGCTTTTCCCAAAGTGCGTAGTCTACTGACTCTTTTTTTACAGCTTTAAAAGCTTCAACGGTTACATCCCATTCATCTTCTTTTCCGAGTGAGTTTTGAATAGGTAAGATAAAGTTTTTGAATAAATCTTGATTATATTTTTCGATTGATTTGATTACAAAGTCAGGTGTTGTGATGTAACAACCTGGATTCCAGAAATAGCTTTCGTCTTTTTGGTATTCTTGTGCAGTTAAAAGATCAGGCTTTTCTGTAAACCTAACAAAACTTCTAATTTGATTTCCGCTACTTTCTATTACACTTTCAAATTTTGCTTGGATATATCCGACATTTGGATTTGGAAACTTAGATGGAACAGCAAGATATACAAATTGTGCCACATTTTCTTTAAACAATCTTTCGGCATCCGTTAATGCTTCAACAAAAGCCTTTGGATTTTTAATTAGACTGTTTTGCCACCTAATGACAACTGGCTCATTCGGAAATTTTTGATGGATTTTCAACATTGCATAGGCAACTGCAGGTCCAGTATCCTTTGATAAAGGTTCCAAAATTAAGTTTGTGGGAGGTAATTTTGGTAATGTCCTGAGTACATCCTCCACAAAGTCTGATCCGGTAGACACAAATATATCTCCAATATCGAATTTGTTCTTGATAGTGTTAAATGAGTTTTCTAACGATGTTTCGTTTCCGTAAATTTTTTGAAATTGCTTAGGATTTTTTATTCTACTAACGGGCCAAAGTCGCTTTCCCGCTCCTCCAGCAAAAATTATTATTTTCATAACTTACAGCTTAACAAAGATTTAGGGTGATAATACATATTAACTTCTAAAAATGAAAAAGCGCTGAGCACAATTTTGTATCAATGTTTAACAGATTTTATGATTAGATTTACTGGAAAGCCACCTTTCGGCTGCGATTGCTGCCTTTGCTCCTGATCCTGCTGCTGTTATCGCTTGTCTGAAGACTTTATCTTCAACGTCTCCAGCTACAAACACTCCTTCTATATTGGTGTAAACTTCGTTTTTTGTTATAACGTATCCTTCTTCATCAATGTCTAGTTGGTTCTGCAGAAAATCAGACATTGGTATGTGTCCAACTGCTAAAAAAAGCCCACTCACGAACAAATCCGACTCTAAATTCAATTGATTGTTATAAATTCTTAGCTTTTCTACAGACTTAACTCCCAAGATTTCTTTAACCTCAGTATTTAAAATAAATTCAATTTTTGTGTTTGATTTAGCCCTTTCTACCATTATTTTACTAGCTCTAAACTGATCTCTTCTGTGAATTAAGTAAACTTTAGACGCAAACCTTGTTAAAAACTCTGCCTCTTCCATTGCAGTATCGCCACCGCCTACGACGGCAACTATTTTATCTTTATAAAAAGCTCCATCGCACGTTGCACATGATGAGACGCCTCGCCCCCAAAATTCTTGTTCACCCTTTATACCTAATTTTCTTGGCTGTGCCCCAGTTGCTATTATTATAGATCTTGACTCGAAAGTTCCCTCGTTTGTGTACACTTTTTTTATTTCATCCTTAACATCAACCTTTATAGCGTCAATAAATTTGATCTCGGCACCAAATTTTTGAGCTTGTCTCATCATATTTTCGATAAGTTCAGGTCCTTTGATTCCTTCCACGAAACCGGGAAAATTTTCGACATCTGTTGTGCTCATCAACTGCCCACCCCATACGGATCCAGCTATCAAAAGAGGATTTAGACGAGCTCTGGCAGCATAAATCGCTGCTGTAAGACCCGCAGGCCCAGAACCTATGATTAATAAATCTCGCATGATCTCTTTAACATTAATATAAATATAGTTTCTAAACTACAGAACCAAC
>RFKV01000093.1 GCA_003694175.1 Candidatus Dojkabacteria bacterium
ATATTGTCCACACTGAATGAAAATCCAAAAAAAGTAAGATATGCAAAACAGAAACTATATCAATAAAAAGCTTGTATTAACCCCGAACGATTCTTCGGCTGAATTTTATGATATTGTAAACTCAAAAATAAGACCATTTGAGCTACTTAATAAAGAGATAAATTTAATAGAAGAAATCATTAAAGAAAATGGCCTTAACGGCAGAAAAATAAAAGTTTTGGACATTGGTGCAGGAACTGGTAGACATACTATATCCCTTTGGCAGAAAGGATTTGATGTAATAGCAATTGACAATTCTGGAAAGATGATTGAAGAGATGCTAAAAAAAATACAAAAATATGATAAGGATAAAAAATTAAATCAAAATTCGGACCATCAACTACTACTCCATGATGGAAGCAATCAACAGTGCTTAATGTACGGTATACGCAAAAAAAACAATTTAAGAGTAGAGAACAAATCAATACTTGAATTCAAAACGAGTGAAAAATTTGACGCTATATTACTTTTTTGGAACACTTGGAACGAGATAGCCACTAATGATCAACTTGCCCACAAATTAGCTAAAAAACTTAAATCATTACTTTATAAAAACGGGTTTATACTTTTAAACTGTGACGATCCTGAAAGAGTAGACTTTAAAAATTTAAAATTTGACTCTGAAGTTGAAGATGGAAGCATAATATACAGACTAGTTTGGGAGACTATAGACTGGGACGAAAAATCAAAAACGTCGGTAGCTATTGAAAAAATTTTTAAAATTCAAAAAAAAGATTATAAAAAAACTTTGATAAGTGAATCCAAGATAACTCAAAAGTGGTACACCAAAACGCAAATCAAAGAGATTTTTAAAAAAGCCTGTCTCTCAGTAGAAGACAAAAAAATCAGGGGAATGGAGGAACTATACTTAAAAATACAACATAATCACAGTTAAACACCGAATTAAATTTATTTGTACTATGACAAAAGAAAATTAAAAGAAATACTAAAATTAAAATGAACTTGGAATTTACTTTTGCAT
Source organism: Candidatus Dojkabacteria bacterium (assembly GCA_003694175.1). GTDB lineage: Bacteria > Patescibacteriota > Dojkabacteria > J137 > J137 > J137. Next base: position 1,022 of record RFKV01000093.1, read on the forward strand.
CAAGCCTTTGGTTTGTACACAAGGCTACCACTTAGGAGAGTCCTTATGTCAGTAATACCATGTTTTGCCATTGCTAATCTATCAAGCCCCAAGCCGAAAGCATAACCTTGCCACTTTTCTGGATCAATTCCTGCCATCCTCAAAACGTTTGGATGTCGAATGCCAGCTCCACCCATTTCTATCCAGCCCCTGCCTTTACACAAAGCACACCCGCGTTCTTTACAATTGAAACATTGTATGTCTGGTCCCAAACCTGGTTCAACTTCAGGGTAATACTTACACCTAAATCTCACTACAGTATCTTCCCCTAGGTATGTCTTAAAAAGATAATTTATAATGCTGAAAAGTTCGGCCATACTTACTTTCTCTTGGACCGTAGTCATCTGGTACTGATGAAAAGTAAAGTGATTACTCTTGTTGACCTTTTCGTTCCTATAAACTCTGCCAGGCATTACTATCTTCATGGGCGGTTTAAAATCTTCAAGTACATGCGCCTCTATAGAAGATGTCTGAGTCCTAAGAAGAATATCAGGCTCAGATATATAAATTGAATCTTGTAGATCCCTAGCTGGGTGGTCTAGTGGCAAATTCATCCTCTGAAAACAGTACTCATCAGTCTCAATCTCAGGCCCATCCACAATACTATAACCCAACGACCTAAATATGTTGTTTATATCCCTTATTGTTTGAGTTAGGGGATGAAAGTGACCTATTTTAAACTCAGGTACTTTAAATTCAACTAAAACTTTAGAGTTGTAATCTTTTTGTTCTATGCCTATTAGATCTTCTTTTTTTGTTTGTATTAGGCTTTGTACAAAGTCTTTTAACAAATTAAATTCAATCCCGAAATCTTTTTTCTCTTGCTTTGGTAATGTACTCATCTGTCGTCTGAAAACAACAGTCAAAACTCCATTTTTACCCAAATATTTTCTCCAAAGTTCTGTTAAGAAAGACTCAGATAGATTCTGATTAACCTGACTGTAATCATCTAGAAACTTTTGGTAAGCTTTTCTTAACTCCAAATTTTTTATATCCATTTCACCTTTAATCAGTTAACTTTTTTTTATAAGCTCATCATTTTACCAGAAAATTATTTTGAAATTAAAGAAAGTAGAGCACCAAATCAATCTATCACGGATAAATGGAGATTTTAGTCATTGCCAATTTGGTCAGATATTTTTTCCATCCATTTGATATAGAATCTTAAGTTATGGATTGTTGCAAGTCTTAAGCCACTTGGCTCCTTCATACGAATTAAATGCCGTAGATACGCTCTAGAAACCGATCTACAACATTCACAATCACAATTCTCATCCACAGGTCGATCATCTTTAATATATCTTGCAGACTTTAGGTGAAGATGATCATAGGCAAACCTTTTTTTTGATTTCGATAAGTACTCAAAATTATCATCTCCTTGACCTTCTGATACAAAAAGTAGTCCATGCCTTGCATTTCGAGTAGGTAACACAGTATCAAAAATTTGCCAGCCAACATCCACGCAAAAAGCTATATCAACCGGTTTTCCAACTCCCATAGCATACTTAATTGTCCCAACAGGCAATATCGAAGAAACGTATTCAAGCATCTCGCGAAAAAAAGTCGTTTTTACTTCTTTTTGTTGTCTCACCCTCCAAAGCTGATCTGACCAATTCAATGGTAAACCACCAAAGTTGTATACATCAAATCCAATTTCAGTCAACTCTAACGCTGATCTCTTTCTAAGCTCGAAATTATCACCACCTTGTACAACACAGCTAATCTTTAACGTTTCACTGTCTTTATTGTTATCAAAATATTTTTTTGCCCTCCTAGCCCAATCGGTATTGATTTCTACTGATCTTTTTTGTTCTGCGAGAGATGAGTTGACATGTACAGGATTGTCAAGAACCGTCAACACATCAGATCCAATATTTAGCTGTATTTGAATTGAAGTTTCAGGGGTAATTAAGCTTGAAGTTCCATTAATTGGATTTATAAACGTAGCACCAACCTTGGAGAGCCTGTGTAAATTCCTTGGATTATTTTTGGCATTAATAAGAGAAAAAACTTGCCAACCTCCGCTATCTGAAAAAATTGGTCTAGACCAATTTAGATACTTATGTATCCCTCCAAAATCTTTAATAAATTTAGATCCTATTTTTTGTTCTAAGTGGAGTGTGGTAGTAACTATCTCAGAAACACCTACTGTTTCAGCATCTTTAAAAGAAATACAACGGATAAAACCGTAGGTCGCATCCGGCATAAACGCAGGCAGAAAAATATCTCCATGACGTGTTTCTAGTTTAGGCTTAATAAAACTCACAAAACTTTTTTAAAATTTACTTATGCAAAACCACTAGATTGTTTAATTTAGAGTATAAATTAACATCATTAACATGAAAACTTTATTTGCATTATTTCTTGAATTTCTTGATTTGCGAGTTAAACAAGTTTAAACTAAAATCCCGACGTTTAGAAAGAACTAAAAAGTGCTAACGTATTTATTAGTTATTACTTTAATTACTTGCACAACGGTAGCATTCCTTGTTTGGTTTAACCATCCAAATCACGCATGCAAAAAAATTAATCCAGACTTTAAAAAAACGCTTTTTATTTACCCACACCCAGATGACGAAACAATTTTTAGTGGTGGCACTATTGCACTGTTTTGTTTACAAAACAAGGACAATGTATTTATAGTCTCAGTTACTTCAGGCCAAAGAGGTGATGAAAAGCTTAAAATTAGTGAGAGTCAGCTTAAAAAAGTCAGAACACGTGAATTTATAAAGGCAATGGGGGTTTTAGGTGCTAAAAATTACCAAGTATGGAAGTTTATGGACGGAGAAACTGAAAAAGACGAATTGAAAATTGAACAAAAAATTAGACAATTTATTGAAGACCACAACATTGAAAGGTTAGTAACTTACGAAAAGTACGGAGTGTATGGTCATCCAGATCACATATGCATATCAAAAATATGTACAAAAGTAGCAGAGGACAAAGAAGCAGAAATTTGGTATGCAACTTTACCTGATAAAATTCTACGTCTATCATCACTGCCAAGCGAGATTAAATATAAAGACAAAAAAATTCAACTTAGCCCTCAAAAGGTAGTGGACCCAAATCACTACATCAATATCTTCTCTTTAGCTTTATTGTGGAGGAAGTATAAGGCAGCGTCGAAATATAAGTCTCAAGTTTTAAGTAAAAGATTTCCATTGTGGGTTACAATACTATCAAATTGGAAGGAATACTACTATATAAAAACATATAAGAAAAATCACTAGAT
>RFKV01000094.1 GCA_003694175.1 Candidatus Dojkabacteria bacterium
ATACTATACTCGATTGCAAGGAAATAATAAAAAATTTTTCAAAAGATATGAACATTTAGCTATTCATCTCTTCTTCTTTACCAAACTTAGTACTTAATACTAGTATCAAGAATTCGTATAAATGACAACTTGATTTAATTTTGACAATAAATTATAATAGAAATGGTAGCAGTAGTAAGCAGTAGTACGAGTTATAAATCTTTATTATGTCGAAATCTTCTAATAAAAAGAAAAAACAAAGCGTTTTTAGGTTTGTTAATACTGAGACTGGGGAGCACTATACAGTAAGATTAAGTAAAGATGCTGCAGAAAAGTTAAATGAAGGAAAAAAAAACATAATGAAATTTAGTAGAGTCTTAAGAAAACATGTAGGGTTTACTTTATCCAAGAAGGTAAAATAGAGATAGATTCTTTTGAGTGAAATTAGTTATGTATACAGTTGTGTTGACTGTTGCGGGTGTAAGTTAATGGTAAGCTGCCGGTCTCCAAAACCGGAATTCCTAGTTCGAATCTAGGCGCCCGTGTATTTTTACTGAGAAATATAAATGAAGCTTGTGAAAAAATTTAGACTGTTCCTCAGTGGTCTGATAGCAGAACTAAAAGAGGTAAAATATGTTAGTCTTAGATTGGTATTGGTAAATGCAGCTCAGATCGTAATGTTTATACTGTTTGTAACATTTTTTGTTGTTATAATCGATTCAATATTAAAATTAGTTAGAGAGCTCATAATGTTTTTTTAATTAAATTATTTTTTATGGGAAGAGAGGATATTGGACTTAAATGGTACATTATAACTTGTCGTGCTGGCAAAGAGAATTCCATAGTTAGATTTCTACGACAAGCTATAAAAGCTAGTGGTTATGAGAACCTTATAATTGATGTCGTTGTCCCAACACAGGAAAAGATCGTGATGGTTAAAGGGAAAAAAAAGAAAGTAGAAGAAAGAATTTTACCAGGTTATATTCTAACTCGTTTGATTGCTCAAGATTCCGTATTGAACCTTATAAGAAATATCGAGGGGGTTACAGGTTTTGTTTCTGCTGGAGATGGAAGACCAAAAGAGATTGACGAAAAAGAAGTTAAAGCTATTTTAGCTTACACATCGATAAGACAGGAACCAGTGTACGATGTAAAGTTTACTCCTGGTATGCCAGTAAAAATTAATCACGGACCCTTTAAAGATTTCATAGGTCAGGTAGAGTCAGTTAACGAGCAAAAAGGGCAAGTAAAGGTTATACTTCAGTTGTTTGGGAAAGACACTCCTGTTGAATTTGACTTACTTGAAGTGTCAAGTATTTCCGAGTAGGATGTATTAATAAACATTGCATAAGTATGGCAAAAGAGATCATAAAAAAAATTAAATTACAGATAATTGGTGGTAAAGCTACTCCTGCTCCACCGCTGGGTCCAATCCTGGGACAGAATGGAATACCAATACCTCAGTTTTGTCAGGAGTTTAACGAGAAGTCTTCATCGATGGTTGGGTACGAGATTCCTGTAGTGGTACAAGTATTTAAGGATAGAACGTTTAAAATGACTCTATTGCAACCGACTGTGGCAGGGATGCTTAAAAAGTTTGCGAACATAGAGAAAGGTTCTGCCACTCCGAATTCTAAGAAAATCGGTAAAGTTAATATGTCAGACATAGTTGAGATAGCAAAAAGAAAACTTCCAGATTTAAACACAAAAAAGTTGGAATCAGCTGTAAAGATTGTTTTAGGAACAGCAAAAAGCCTAGGTTTAGAAGTTATTGATAACTAAAATTAAGCTCAAAGGTTTAATGTTTAATTTCTTTAAATATGAGATTTTTAGAAGCAATTAACCAGGTAAGAAAGTCAAAAAAAAGAAAATTTGACGAAACTCTTGATGCAAATATTTTATTAAATCTCAAAGAGAATCAAAAAAATGAGGTTATTAGGGGCTTCGTACAGTTCCCTAACAAGTTCGGGTTCGATAAAAGGGTTGTTGTCTTTGCGGAAGAGGTAGATTTACAAAACGCAGCTATTGAATCTGGAGCAGTAAGGGCAGGATCAGACGATTTATTAAAAGAAGTATCATCGGGAGAATACGTGGATTTCGACGTTGTAATTGCTACACCTTCGATAATGCCTAAGTTAATTAAACTTGGAAAAGTTTTGGGACCTAAAGGCCTTATGCCAAACCCAAAAGATGGAACTGTTACTAGTGAAATATCTGCAGCTGTAAAAAAATTTAAGCAAGGTTCTGTAAATTTTAAATCGCAGCAAGGCCAAGGAACTATTAATTTAGCTTTCGGCAAGTTAAGTCAATCTGACAGGGAACTGCAAGAGAATTTTACAGCCTTACTACTATCGATAAAAGATGTCGCTGGAAAGTTCTGTAATCCTGTGATTAAACGTGCTATAATAAAATCGACAATGAGTGCAGCTTACTTAGTTGACACTAATTTGTAAAGTGTAAGATTATTGATTGTAAAGTCAAAGAAACTAGGTACGCAATTTAAATCCTAGCGAGGCTTTTACCTGTAGGCGCCTTGCAAGGTGCCTTTTTATTTAGTGTTTAAAATAGGAAATTGAAATTTTAGTTTGGCTAATATGCCTAAAAGTAGGTTGGAGAAGCAAACGTTACTAGAGAATTATAAAAGTTACATGACTTCGTCGGAGTCTGTTATACTTGTGAAGCAATCTGGTATCAAGGTAAATTTAGTAAACAATTTAAAAAAGGATTTGTTTGACATGAATGTAAAGGTTACCACAATTAAAAATTCATTGTTTAGGAAAGCGGTGGATTCGCTTTCTATAGACTTAAAAGTGAACAATGGATCTTACTTGGCTTTCTTTGTGCCAGGCAGGACTACAGAGTGTATGAAAGTAATAGTTAAGTTTTTAGAAACAGTTAAAGCTGAGCTTAAGGATAAGGTAAATGTGGATCTAGATTGTGGGGTTGTTGAAGGTAGAGTTTTTGATAGCGAACAATTAAAGAGTCTGACAAACTTACCTAGCAAAAGAGACTCTGTATCTATGATTGTAGGTACAATAGAGTCATCAATTGGTCATGTAGTTAGACTTATAGAATATCCGTTAAGTTCATGTTTGTACGTAATAAGTGAAAGATTTAAAAATTAGTTTTATTTATTATTGTAAAATCTTATGAAAACTGAAAAAGTTCAAAAGATAGTAGATGCCATTAAGGAGCTTTCCTTGCTTGAGGCATTTGAATTAAAAAAAGCTTTAGAAGAAGAGTTTGGTGTTACTGCGTCGGCAGGATTTTCACCGATGCAATTTAATTCAGCATCAGCCTCTGAAGCAACTAGCCCTGATGAGCAAAAAGATGCAAAAACTGAATTTGACGTAATGCTAACCGCAGTGCCAGGAGACAAAAAAATCGGAGTTATAAAGGTTGTAAAAAGTATTACTGGTCTTGGTTTGAAAGAAGCGAAAGATCTGGTAGAAGCTGCTCCCACAAAAATTAAAGAAGGCGTGAAAAAAGAAGAGGCGGAAAACATCAAAAAAATGATAGAGGCAGAGGGAGGCTCAGTTGACATAAAGTAAAAGTCTCCATGAGTCTAAGTTAAATTTTTCTTCTGTTCCGCTCTGAAAACAGTAAAGAGGTGGAGGTCGCCTCATGTCCTCATGTGGTGTGTTCCCCTCTTTTTTTTATGTCGTAAATTCTATTGATATAATAGTCGCTATTTAGCTCTGAAAAAATTATAGGAATTGAAAAAACCTTAGATATTTTTTTCTGGTCCAATTTTGCTTTGTAAAAATTAGAGATCTTAACTTCTGCAAATGATCCTTTTTTATTTAATAGATATCTTTTGTTCATAAAATTATTTAACATTTTCAGACATTTAAGTACTACTAGCTCATTAGCAGCTAAGAAACCATAATTTTGATCTTCATCATAAATTCCAGAGTATATAGTTAAAGAGCTAGGGGATACAATTAGTACACTTTTTTCTGAACTTAGATCTAAAAAAGGTATTGTTAAAAATCTTGACTTTTCTAATGTGCACAAACACTGTACATTATTTTGGTTATTAAACACTTCCCTGTTTCCTAACTCTGTTATTTTAATTCTAAGATTGTTAAATAAGCTTTTCTTTAATGCTGGATGTAGAAATGAGTCGTCATAACGATAGACATACACCTCAGATCCGGTCTTCAATGTTTCATTTTCAATCAAATCAAATATTAAATTTACAACATTTACAGTTGATGTTTCCAAAGTAGCTTTCAGTAAGAGGATTGGACTTTCACCAGTGACATCATAAACCAAGTACTCATCGTCTATATCAAAAATAAAAAATTTTTTTTTGGATTTAAAACCTGTAGGAAACACGAAACGCCGAATTGTGCTAGTCATCGCGGATAGAAATAAGTACCCTTGGTAGGAGTCGAACCTACAACCTCTCCCTTAGGACGGGATTGCTCTATCCAATTGAGCTACAAGAGCAAAATACACAGCCAAAGTGATTTTAACACAAAGCCATAATAATTTCTATAAACCATCAAACTAGTAGTGATTAATTCAAATCTTATGAACAAAGTAAAAGTTTAGTGACATTCAAACTTATTGAAGAGAATGTCAAACCAAGAGTAACTACACAAAAGACAAACAAAGATAAATTTAGTAAACTGGAAAGTGCAAAATATAACCTAAACAAAAACGAGATTCACTTTTGTATTTAGAAGTTTCATGTCGTACTTCGTCAATCGACAAAAAATTCTGAATATTCATTCTAGAATTCAGTTGTAAAGCTACATTGTTTCGTGAAGAGTGGCCAAAAACTCCTTATTGTTTTTTGTCTTCTTGAGTCTATTAATTAAAACCTCTGTAGGATTACTTGATGTTTCTGACTTTATAACATCAAGCATTCTAATCACCCTATAAACCTGGGTAATTATTTCCTTATCAAGCAATTTATCTTCATTTCTTGTGTAAGATGCTGATACGTCAATCGCAGGGAAAATCCTTCTTTCAGCAAGCTTTCTATCTAATTTAACCTCCATATTTCCCGTACCTTTAAACTCTTCAAATATAACTTCATCCATTTTGCTACCAGTATCTACTAAAGCAGTAGCTATAATAGTTAGACTTCCTCCATTTTCCATGTTTCTAGCAGCACCAAAGAACTTTTTCGGAGGATAAATAGCTACCGGATCAAAACCCCCAGACAATGTTCTACCAGAAGGGGGAGCAATAATGTTATAAGCTCTTGCTAATCTAGTAATGCTATCCATAAGAATTACTACATCTTTTCCCAGCTCTACCAATCTCTTAGCTCTCTCAATGGCCATTTCGGAAATTTTAGCATGAAGTTCTGGAGGTTCATCAAAGTTCGCCGCTATAACCTCTCCTTTTACTGATCTTTGCATGTCTGTGACCTCTTCAGGTCTTTCACCAACCAATAGAACGATTATGTGAATTTCGGGATGATTTGTAGCAATTCCATGAGCTATGTCTTTTAGAAGCCAGGTTTTCCCGACCTTGGGAGGAGCAACTATCATAGACCTTTGACCTTTACCAATTGGGGATATCAAATCTATTATCCTAGTTGACAGAATATGCGACTCAGTCTCTAATTTTATTTGAGTATTAGGATATATTGGAGTAAGCGAGTTAAAGTTAGGTCTTGTAAGTGAAGCCTCTGGTGACATATTGTTAACTGCTTCAATTCTCAAAAGACTCAAGTACCTCTCACCTTCTTTAGGGGACCTAGCTTGTCCCGATACAAAATCGCCTGGGCGTAAACCAAATCTTTTGATTTGAGAAGGTGATACATAAACATCGTTCTCACCAGGTAACATTGTAGATGATCTAAGTACGCCGTGACTCTCTCTTACAATCTCTAAAAAGCCTTCAGCAAATATATTTCCTCCACGTTTAGTCTCTTCAGCAACTATCATTAACAACAAATCATTTTTTTTATAATCCGATACGTTTTTTATATTCAAACTCTCTGCAATTTTTCTGAGTTCAAGTATTGACAAAACTTCAAGATCTTTAATCGATCTACCTTGTACAATGGTATCTTTGTTCCTCAAGTTTGTAGTTATTTTTTCTTCGAAGTCTGCGTCAGTTTTAGATTTGACGTTTTTATCTAAACTTGCAGAGTTTTTATTTTCGTCAATCTTTAAAGAGTTTTCTAAATCGATTTGAAAAAGATCAATGCCATTAGATCTGGATTTGGATGAATCGGGTGATTCGCTATTTTTATTAATGCCATCTTCTTGTAATTTTGGTTGACTTATGTCACTGTTATCGTTATTTGATATCAATTTGGTTCTTCTCTTCTTATTCTTATTCTCAGGTTTACTTTCTTCATCAACGACAATATTTGTTTTAGTGGAATTAGAGATCATTTCCTCAAAGTTAAAAGTTATATACAAAAATACAAAAATGCATCAAAGCGCGCTATTTCCAGTTAGTTAAATATAAGTTAAAAAAGAAGGAAACACAAAATACAACAAGGAAGAAAGGTTGTTTGACATAAAACTTAAAATCACAAAAACGGGAAAGCACAGAGATATATTACTACTAAAAATTATATCATTTAAGAAACTTAACTCCTAACAAAAAAACAAAACCCAAAAATATTCGATCCAAATCAAAAGTCTCTGATTTTAAACATTACCACTTGACACAATATACCAAAGAAAAACATTTGTTCACGCAAAACAAAAGAAAAAGCCTAAACACAAGCAACTATAACTGAAAAAGAAAAAAAAGCTACAAGCTCTTTTCCAAAAGTCCAGCAAGTAGGCATCCAACAGAATTTAAGACGCCCTGTACGCGAACCAGACTTTGGGAGAAGAGCTCAAGTCTGATACCTGACTTTACAACTAAACTTTTTAACTTACCCGTCACACAATCATGTGTGAAAGATGTGACAAACACAGAACCCAAAATCATGATCAACTCACACCATCACTCTCTCAAACTTATAGCTAAGACAAATTATAAAAGATAATGCAAACTTTGTCAACGCCAACTCACAAACCCAACACTGAATCACTATCTTTGCCATTTTATCTTACGTTTTTATATTTGTCAAGAGGTGTTTCACGCAATTGATACAATTTGATGAAAGATAGAGAAAATAAAGAAAAATAAAATAAAAACACTAGAAAAACTCTCCTTGGCTTTCCGATAAAGCCATCTTTATTTGATTTGTTGTGATACTTATCTGTTTGTAAAGTTGTTTAAAATTAAAATCAGGCTTCAAACTAAACCTTAACAACACCACAAGCGTATTCTATTTTCTTCATTTTTGATGTTCTTTATAGTTGAGTAAATGAAATATTCATTAAGAAGCATTCAAATCCAGTTATACCGGACACTATAGTATCTAAAAATATCCTTAGTAGTTCTACTCACGTGATAATAAGGGATAATGTAAAATTTAAACGCACAAAAAAAAATTCAACACAATAAAGGTCAAAGATTAAACTATGTCTATGACAACTTCATAAGAATCTCCTTCACCTTCTTTCATGTCGACACTAACTAACATTGGCTTAGTAGGCGAGAGTGAAATCTGATTCTTTATTAAATAATCAGCAATCTTGGATTTAATTTCCTTATCTAGTACGCGTTGCAGGTTTCTTACTCCATACTCTTCTGAATAACCTTTTTTTAAAATATGGTCAATAACATTGGATCCAACTTTTAGCATTAACCCCCTTTTAATTAAATCTTCACTAAGTTTATCAATTTGTTTTAACACAATCGTACGAGCTGATTCATAATTAATCTTATTAAATATCAGTATTAAACCTATCCTGTTAATTAACTCAGGAGATAATTTTTCTTTTAGGCTTTCCGTGATTATTTCCTTATATC
>RFKV01000095.1 GCA_003694175.1 Candidatus Dojkabacteria bacterium
GCTCTGTGATGAATGCTCCAGCTAAACAAATTTACAAAAAGGAACTTTAGAAAGTAAATAACATAGTTGCTAATTTTGCATTACTGTAACTATATTCATTCTTCGCGTGAGATTTTAGGACGGAAACCCAGTACACGTTTATTCTCAGTTTGTAAATTTTGTCTTTCTTTATCCCACTTGAGTTTTAGATCTTCATACTTTCTGATTTCACTGACTGGTACAGAAGGTTTAGTATTACTAATCACCTTGCGGAAGATTTCCATTGATATCCTGGTTCTGTTTCTTAAAGCGTAGCGAGAGGCTTCATCAATTAAAAACTTTATATCACTTGATACGTAGTTCTCTGTTAATGAAGCTAGCTCTTCAAAATCTATACTGAGGTCTATCGGCCTGTCTTTTAAATAAAGCTTAAACATGGCTTCACGAGCTTTTTTGTCAGGTGGCGGTATATATATAAGCTTATCTAGACGACCGGTCCTTAAAATTGCAGGATCAATTTTGTCAGGACGATTTGTTGCGCCAATGACAAAAATGCCTCTCTCCCCACAATTTGCTACTTGAGCTAACATCTCGTTTACAGCAGCAGCATGCATATGATGTATATCCCCTTCTCTAGAGGGTACAATTGCGTCTAATTCATCTATAAAGATTATCGTTGGAGCTTCCTCCCCTGCTTTTTTGAAAACTCTTGCTATATTTTCTTGGGTCTCATTAATATACTTGCTCTGCAAATCTGATGGTCTTATCATAAGAAAATTATAACCAACCTCTTCAGCAAACTTCTGAGCAATAAAAGTTTTTCCACAACCTGGAGGACCATAAAATAGCATTCCATTTAACATTGAAACACCATATTCCTTATATAACTCTGGATCATTTAAAAAATCAATTATGTCTTCCTTAAGTTGCTGCTTAAGACTTTCCATTCCTGCAACCTCATCAAATCCGGTTCCTGGTTTTTTAATCTTTTGCTTTTTCGTTCTTGTAAAGGCCTCTTGCGGGTCTACGAATTCCAAAGGAACTTCACGCTTAAGGGCTTTTGATAATTCATCTGCTGTTTGAAAACGGTCTTCAATCTCAACTGATAAAGCTTTCACTAACACACTCATGATTTGTTCATCAATTAACTCATCGTCATCAACAAAAGCAAATCTTAGAGGTCTGCCTCTCTCTAATTCCAGTAACTCTTTTTGCTTGTTAATTGGTTGGTTTAGAATGTTTTCTCTAAAGAATGGAGGAATACCAAAAAGCAAATGATACAAAACAGCAGCAACTGAGAATAGATCACTTTGCGGAATAAAAATTCCATTTAGTAATTCGGGCGCAGTATGGAACAATGATAAATGCTTGATTGAAATACTTTTTCCGCTTTGATAGATAGTTCTCGCAAGTTCAAAACCTGTTAAGACAGGTTTCTCCCTTCCTGAAGAGTAGTCTAGTTTTATCGTATCAAGGTTTATTCTGTTATGAACGATAGGATTAGGTCTATTATGTAAGTACTCAACTGCCTCAAGTAACTCGATGATGATTGGAACCACAGCGTAATGTGAGAGCTTTCCCTCTCTTTTCAATCTTTCTGTAAAAGTCTCGCCGCTTATAAACTCGTAGACTAAAAATGCAAACTTCATTTTATCAATGACGATCTCTCCTTCATCCAGCAATTTCTGAATGTTTTTGTGATCAACCTGCTTTAGTAAATCAATGTGCAATAGCTTACCATTTTCATCAAAGTAGGATGAAGGAAGTGAGGCAAGATTGATCAGATCGACTTCTACGATCTTACCTGAGGAATCCCTAGCACGATAACATTGAACAAAGGAGCAATGTCCGATCGGAAACTGGATCTCAAACCGCTCAGCAATTTTGTATCCTTTTCTTAGGGTATCTATCATAATTAAATTGCCAACCCTGATTATATCACTGAATTCATATAACCCAATGTACGATAAACTTTCGGATATTGATCATTGCGACGGTGTTACTGTAACTCACATTATTTAAATCACATTACTTAAAGTAGGAAATAGGATTTATTGATTAACCTCATGGCTTCTCAGAGGTCTTTCTTCAACAGATGAACAGAGGCCTTTGATAATATAAACCCTACCGTTTGCTAATATCTGACTGTGATAGTCTACTCATGGCCGTACATGTAAGTGAGCAAACTATCGTGACTGCGAGACGAGATATTTGAATAAAGATTCGTTCAGGTCATTTTGCTTCCATTCATTCTTTCTATACTATTCATGCAAATCAATCTACAAAGGCTTACTCGATTTCATGGTTTCATCTATTTCTTAAAATCACACTAACTGGAGCTTTTTGAGTAATCAATTAATTATTTAGATCATCAGTTTATCAGCAAACTATCATCAGGTGGAAACATGGAATTTTTGGTGTTTGGTAATAATTTAAACAGTTCAACTAATACACCCCTTAATCTTTGCTTATTTGGATTAGTTATTGCCATTTGTAATCCCTGACTTATCAGTATTTTAGCTTTATTTCTGTCGCTCCACTCATGAGTGTCAAATTTTTCATTAAGTTGTTGCAGGATCATGATCTCCATTTGAACTCCTAGGGCTTGATCGACAATAGCTAGTGTAAGACTCTGCATTAAATCAATCATCTCTCTTGCAGTTTTCACGTCCTTATCTTTAATCACTTGTATGGTTTGGTCTTTGAATTGCAAAATATTTTCTTCGATTCTTTTCTTATTTAAATCATCTAATTCACCTTTAAGTTCTTTAAACGCCTTCTCCAAGTCATAGAAGGCCTTTTTTAATTCCTCCTCTGTTTTTGGCCACTCGACTGAGTCTTGAATTTCATCTAGCTTACGCAAACATCTTCGAAGACTTTCTAATACCTGTTTTTTGCGATCGTAATCGCTCCGTCCCTGTCTCAGAAGCTTTTCAAGCTCAGATAAGTCATCGGACAGCTTATTAAGTAAATCTTTATCAATGGCATCACTTTCTTGTCTCATCAAATTTAACATTTGTTTGGCTTTTGATAACTCATTTTCAAGCCAATTTGCATCAATTTCCTTTTGAGTGGAATTAATGGGCACTTCAACGTCCTGAGTAAAATTCAAATAAGGGAAAAATGCAGAAAGCGTTATACGTTCAGACTTGTCTACTTTCACAATCAGATCAACATCGCTATTTTCAGGTAGGAAGGAAGGTAAATCTTCTCCTGTGATTATAACATCATACACGTGTTCATTATAAATGGCTCTGGACCCTTCAGAGCCGTGATCACCCTGATAAATAGGAATCTTAATGAAATCGGATTTTGATCCAGGATTAATTTGCTTCTGTGTCTTTAAGCCATTTATAGTTCCAGTAGCAGGTAGAGTCTGGTTTTTTTCGAGCCCTCTTATCGGACGAAAAATAACTTTTCCACTAGACTTACTCTTTACCTCAATTCCAATATGATAAGGCAATGTTGCACTACCAACTTTTGAACCTTGAATTATCGTGAATTCATTCGGTTCGCTAGGTATTAAGTTACCGAGCTCATCATAAACAAAAACGTTGAAAGCATTAGCTTTTCCCTCGTTTAACTTTACTTCTACTATTTCACCTTGTTCACTTATTGTAATTTTGCCACTAGACCATGCTTTATCAGTCCTTACCACTTCCAAAAAACATTTGTTTGGTATAGGATCTTCAGCGTCATTCTTAAGTATTTTTACGGTTACAAATTCTGTGTTTTCGACGGTCGTAGGTTCATAACCTAATTTGAGCTGAATTTTAGTTTTATCACGGGATTTTTCAATTATCTCTTCTGAAATATCCACAGTCGAGGCGTAAAGAGCAGCTCCCCTGGCGACAACAGTCATTGGGTCACAACTAACATCAACTTTTTCGGTTATTTGTTCTTTTAACATTTTCCTTAAAATCGGTGAGTAGGTGGGCCCACCTACTAAGATTAAAGATCCTAAATCCTTTCCGCTTAGATGATTCCTTTTGAGCAGATCTTTACAAATATCTATGGCTTTTTGGAAGATAGGTCTAACCACTTTTTCTAAGTCAGCCCGAGAGATGGTTATGTCTAATTCAAATTCATTACCCTCATCGTCAGTCCCTGGTATATCCCCTAGATCAGATAAAATATTGTAAGTTTCTTTAAAGGATAACTGAATTTTTGCTTCCTCTGCATAATATTTCATTGCTTCGCGCAAAATTTCTCGTTTAGAATCATTACTTATAATACTATTGATTGAAAAATTTCTTTGTAGATAGGGAATGATGATCTCGTCTACTATTGAATAGTCAATGTTTTTTCCTCCTAAATAGTTGTCTCCTTCAGTGTCAATAACTCTCATAATGCCATCTTCAACCTTTATCAGGGCAGCATCAAATGTCCCTCCCCCAAAGTCAAACACTAACCAGTAACCGTGCTTAATGGTTGCATCTAATCCATAGGCCATTGATGCAGCAATCGGTTCCTGCAGTAACTCACAGTGTTCAAAGCCAGCTAGTTTAGCTGCTCTTAAAGTAGCATCTTTTTGATTTATCGTAAATTT
This sequence comes from Candidatus Dojkabacteria bacterium, assembly GCA_003694175.1. GTDB lineage: Bacteria > Patescibacteriota > Dojkabacteria > J137 > J137 > J137. The sequence goes on from RFKV01000095.1 coordinate 4,529, forward strand.
TGCCGGAACTGTTATAACAATTGACTTAATTTCTTCATCGATAATGAATGACTTCAATTTTTTTAAGACCTCAGCCGAAAGCTCTTCCGAGGTATAAGCTCTATTCATGTTAGAACTATGGTAAGTTTTGTCGGATCCCATCGTACGTTTGAATTCGATAAAAGTATTTGAGCTTTCTTTTCTGAAGTCTTTCATTGCTCTTAACTTATCTTGCTTCAGCGCGTTAACTGCTGCATCACCCACTAAAATTAATTGTTTTTTATTGAAACTGATGCAAGATGGCATTGTGTCTTTCAAAGTATCCGTTTTTTTGATAATCGGTTCACCATTTTCCATTCTTGCGATAGCTGAATTGGTTGTTCCTAAATCAATTCCATAGTCAATTTTTGTTCTTCTCATATCTTCCCTCCTATATTATTCAGAAACCAAAACCTCCATATTAATCTCATTTATTTTCTCCTGTGTAAATGTTCTCGTGCAAAAACCTCCTCTAGCGTATTCAAGAATTCTCCAGACGATGTTCCCTACCTGGAAGAATATCATTCCTAAATACGGCACCTAGTTTTATTTCTTTATCTGACTTTTTGTCCCTCCTAAATTTACTAGCGACTTGTCTTGTAGCATCTACAGGTTCAACAGCTTTTTTGAATCCATATCCTCTAGGGCTATTGTAATTAGTCATGTGTTACAGTCGTCTAAAGATGCTAGAAATTTAACTAAGTATTTCTACTCTCCCCAACACTCACTTCAACTTGAGCAGATTGAATCATCACGCCTTTGTAGTTTACTTGTGGTTTGATAATCCTTGTAATTATTTGTTCACCTGGCTTTAGATTTTCATCTAGTCGAAAGGTCGCTGATAACTTCATCCCCTCGTCGTATGGCTTGTAAAGTAGATCAATAATTTCGTAGCCATTAGCTTTAAAATTGTCTTGGATGCGCTCTACCGATGCTAAAAGCTGCTTTAATCCTTTTGTTCCAGGATCCATATTACTTAGATTCTTTTTGATGCGGATGATTTCATCTGCTACTTTCAACGCCAAAGAGTGATCAGTTTCTTCTATTCTATCTGATGAGCTGTGTCTTTTTGTACTCATCAATTGTATCTGGGTATCTAGCAATTTAATTAATTGCTCATCAAGTTTAATCTGTTCTTCCCTCAAGTTTTCAGATATCTTCCTGATCTGATCTAATAGGCTAATCTTCTCTCTACTCAATTGTTTTTTAAACCAACCAAAAAGCAAAGCTAATAAAAGGATAGTGAGAGAAGCTCCCATAGCCCAGTATAGTGTGCTCTTGCTAATCTTTGCATTTAAGCCGGAAATCTCAACCGCCGTCTTTTCATTTGTTTGTTGGATTTTAACGTCTAGGTTATCTGAAATTTCTTGCAGGTCTTTATTAGTTTTAGCCAGATCGTTCTTTAGAGTTTCTAAACTATTGAGGGTAACTACAATCTCCTTCTCGATTTTTTGAATATTATAATTTGTCGCACTTAATCCTCCTGATAATTTAGCATTTGCTTTCTCTAGCTTCTCGATACGAGCTCGTAATTGGTTAAGCTCCTTGCTTTTACCTTGTGTCTGTGATAATGAGACATTACTCAAGATCCCAGTTATGATTATAATTAAAAATAAAATTTTTTTAGTTTCATTGAATTTAATTTTAGAATGCATCATTGCTACCTTAATTATCATCTTGTTGTAAGTATTTTGTCCGTTAACTCAAAAATGTCTGAGTAATCACCTAAAATTAA
>RFKV01000096.1 GCA_003694175.1 Candidatus Dojkabacteria bacterium
GATTAATAGGGTTTGTGTGCGATTTTGTGTTTCAGTAAATATAGCGTTTACTGCGATATGATAAGTTCTGAAAAAATAAAAATGATTTCACAACTTCTTAAAGAAGATTATCCAGTTGTGGTTACGCCTCTGAAGCATGAGTCAGCGTTCCAGCTATTGGCTGCCACTTTAATTTCCGCCCAGACCCTTGATGAGACTGTAAACCAAGTTACACCTTTACTGTTTGCAAGATTTCCAGATCCAGAATCTCTGGCAAGTGCATCTTGGGAGGAAGTTGATCAAATAATCATGAAAGTGAACTATCATAAAACTAAAGCAAGAAATTTAATAAAAATGGCTCAAAAAATAGTTTCTGAATTTTTAGGTCAAGTTCCTTGTGAAATTGAAAAATTGATTACCCTACCTGGGGTGGGTAGAAAGACAGCAAATGTTTTGATTTCCGAATGGTTTGCTAAGCCGTTAAATACGAGGGGAAATAGGTTTGGGGTAAAGCAGTCTTTTCAAAAACACGTAAATGAAGCTTTTGTGAATCCGAAAAATTTTAAGAAAGGGGACGAAAAAGAGTGTTTACCTCAAGGATTTGTGGTAGACACACATGTGGCAAGAGTATCCAAAAGATTAGGACTAACTTTCAATGAAGATCCTGTAAAAATAGAAAAGGATCTAATGAACATTTTTCCGAGAAACGAATGGCCTGAAATTAGTTTAAGAATGATATTTCACGGTAGATATAGGTGTAAGGCTAAATCGAACTTGTGCCACATGAGTGAAAAGTGGAGAGAGTTGTGCATCGGATGATATAACGTGGCAAATCTAAGGAATTTTAAATTTTTTCTAAGCAATCAAGCGTGACAATGCGCTTTAAAATAATGAAGCACACAGACTCTCCACGTAGACACCCACGTGACACATCACAAAACTTCCTAAATCTAATTTAATGCTACCGTATTTTAAAGGCCACACGAAACTTATTGTCTTAATTGTTATATTTTAGTCACCTTTGCTGAAACCTGGTCTTGAAATTTTAAATATTAGTTTCTGCTCAAACTATAAAACCTGTGTCATATTTTATTAGCTGTCTTAAAATTCTAAATACTAGTTCCCCCCTCAACTGCAAAGTTATCCCATTCAACATCTGAAACATAGATATCTGACCAACTCATCTCTTCAAAATTCTTTTTGTTATTCTTCAAATCAGATAGCTTCTTTAAGATAATTATCCCTTTTCTAGCTATATTATACGCTCCGTTTTCATCTGCGTTTTGCGGCAAACCTTTTTCTACGTTCTGTGGATCTCTGCTATCAAAAAAAGGTTCTACAGGAGATAAAATAAAATCTTTGTGATTAGGATCTGATGCATTTTCATCAGTATTTCTTATTTGACAAATCAGTTCAATGTAGAAAACCAAATCTTTAAAGAACTTCTCATTTCCTTTTGTATTTAATGTCCTAATTTGTTCAAGAATGTTTTGTTTTATATCAATATTTACTAATTTAAAAAGTTGTTTTAGTGGTTCAGTTATATCGGCATATCTCTCGTAGCCACCTTTATTATTTTCTAAATTTTTGTTCCACCTAAATCTTTCTACATTCGAGCAGATTGTCCAAATAGTCTTCTTTGGGTATTCTTTTTTGTTTGGTTCAAAAACTTTAATATCGTAAGTGAATGCAAATCTATTATTTACGAACTCAATTTTCGAAAATTTACATATTTCTGCTTTTGCTTGCTCTGCATTTACGTATTTAAGGTGCAAATGTGGCCTCCATCCAGTCACTGGATCAATTTTTGAAGTATAGCTCGCTTGTGTATAGAAAATAATACCTGTTTGTTTTCCCATTGATTTGAAATTCTCAAAAGGTGCAGTCAACTGATACCCTTTGAGAACATGACCAGCCTTATTTGGATCAGTTTCATTTTTATTCACTAGGTAGTTGAGTTTTTCAATCAACGCTTTTTCAAGTTGTTGATATATGCTTTTTTCTATTCCACCTCTGACCTGTTTAAACCTGACATTTAAGTCTTCTAATACTATTACTGCATTATGTTTGATTGCTAAGTCTGCAATTTTCCTAACGATTTGAGAAATATAACCTTTCTTCATTTCTTTTATATTTTCTATCGTCTGCCAATCTTTACGTGCTTGATCTCTACTTTTAGCTTTTTCTGTTAATTTACTTTGATAATCAACGCCATTTATAATATTAAAGCTACCACTCTCCAAACGCTCACCTTTTTGGTTAATTACAGAATAGTATGCCAAGTGTTTTTCACCTCTATCTACTCCCACTATGTTTATATTTCGATTACTTGCTAAAACATTGTTAATTTTAGCATTGAATTTGGTAGCGCTCTTTTGAACTCTATTAATCGTTATAGGTACATGAAAAAATATTTTGTCTTCAGTGTACCTTCTTTTGCTTATAATCTCGTGAGAGGATTTTCTATTTTCTAGGATCTTTTCCAATGACTTTGGTCTAAAGAAAAGCTCAGCCTCTCCATCTAATTTAAAAACATAATCTTTGTCTTTGTTTTGGTCAGAAAATAGTGCCTCAAAGTATAAGGTGTGTAAATTTTTATTTCCAGTTGACATGTCAGCAAAATCTTTGTTGTAAATTTCAAATAAGTAAAGTTTGCCAGACTCATTTAACTCTTTGATGTACTCTGAAGA
>RFKV01000097.1 GCA_003694175.1 Candidatus Dojkabacteria bacterium
CTCTAGCATTTCTTATTCTATTACAATTTGTAACTTATTAAAAAAAATAAGCTATAAACCTTTTTAATGCATCAATTGTATAGCTCACAATTTTTCATCTAACTCAACCTACCTTCTAAAGAACATTATATATTCACTTCTCAAAATTGTCAGTGTAGATTTTGAGCATAAATTAACAACTTTACTGACTAAAAACTTAAATTTCTTTAGATAAACAAAAAATTGTTTTCGTTTTGGCCCTTATTCAGAGTTTTTTTTCGATATTTTCTTTAACATCTCCTCTGTTGTATAAAGTTTGGAAGGATCGCTTATATATCTTAAGAACAAAATTCCATCTAAGTGATCTATCTCATGTTGGTAAACATGCGCTTGAAAACCAAAGGCTTCAACTTTATGGATATTTCCACTCTCGTCATAGTACTCAACCTTTACAAAATCTGGCCTGGCAACCTCACCCCATAGTTCTCCATTGTTAATACTTAAACAACCTTCCCATTCAACCGAAAGAGTATCAGATTTTTCAAGTATTTTGGGATTAATCAAAATATCCCAAATCGGAATAGAATCATTATCTTCTAAATCAAATCTTCGTACGATGCAAACCCTCTTACTTACGCCAACCTGTGGAGCAGCTAATCCAGCACTACTTTTACTTCTTTTCGATAAAATCCTCATCATACCCTTGATCAAATCTTTATCCTCATCTGGCAAAGGAAGCTTGACTGGAATCGCAACTCTCTCAAGGGCAGGATGTCCATACTGAACAATCTTCATCTTGACTGAGATAATTTGAATACCCCAACACTCATCAAAGCTGAGATCAAGCTTACAAAAACTATTGCAAAAGTTTCATCAGGTACTAAAATACTTAGTCCAGGTAATATATTGATAACACCTCCCTTTATTAATACCATACCTAAGAAGTACTTTACCAAAAAGAAAAATAGAAATGCCATCAAAATGCTAAAAAGGTAAAACGATCCGTTGTTTAGGGAAAGTTTGAAAAACTTAACAAGGTTTGGTACAAGCATCATAAAAACACCATACAAAACACCTACAATCACAGAGTTCAGAACACTTTCGTAGCCCAAAACTCTTTTTACAACCAATGTTGGATTTAATACATCTGCAAGAAAGAAAAAAATTAGCATATTTAGAATAACAATGAAGAATTTTCTCATATGACTAAACTAATAGATACTATTACTTCGTGGTCTCAACACGAGTCCATGTTTTACTAAATTCTTTTTTAATAATTTTTCTTTCCCAAATTATAGCAATCCACAACGACAGTCTCAAAGGATAAATCAAAAGCGACCAAAGAAGCTCTTTCAAATTTTTTGCGTACTTAATTGGGAACCAAAAATACTCCAGTTCTTTAAAAAATGTTCTTGATTTGGTTTCGGGCTTAATTATCCCATATTCCCATAACTGCAAATATCCTCCTGTTGAACGCTTCTTTTGTCTAAAGTAGTCACTCAAGGTTTTTGGATACTTAACATATACAACAGCTCTTGGTTGGTATGCAACTTTGAGACCTTTATTAAAAACTAAATAACTAATGTATGCATCATCAACTAGACAATCACTAGGAAACTTAATTTCATCAGATCTTCTTAAGGCATACAAATAACCTGACACAGGAAAAAAATCATTTTTTTGGGATATACTCTTATCTTCACCTTCGAAATGATTAATTAGGACTTTAGATCTTTTATGGTGTGCTGCGTCTGACAGTAAATGTCCCATGTATCCCATAAAGTTGGTCTTTGGATCAATTGAAACTGGTCTGCCTGAAACTATACCCACACTTTCATCTTTTAAAATTTTAAGTAATTCAGATACAGCATTCTTTTCAACAAAAACATCACCATCACTGAAAATTAAAACATCACCATTAGATTTTTCCAGAGCAAGATTCAATGCGGACGGCTTACCTAACGCCTCATCTTTTAGCAACTTTAACTTTGAGCCAATACCTATCTCTAAAGCGGCATATTTTGCTGCATTTCTTGTTTCTTCATCGGGTGCTACTATTATTATTTCGAAAGGCAGTTCTGACCTTACGTAGTCATCATCTAAGAAACTATACAACGCCTTCGCTATAGTTTTTTCTTCTTTCCAAGCAGTTATGATAATTGATACCATCCAAATAAATAATCTAATCTTTAGTTACAGTCTTGCGTTTAATATAACTTTAACTTGTTATTGACGCTCAACTAAGATTGAAAAAACCAAAAATAAACTAAATATTTCTAAGATCTACACCTCTGTCAATTGCAAATCTTCGTATTTGATTCATAAAGTATTTAACATTGTTTCCCCATCCGTAACAGCCTGGTTCGTTTACCCCACAAAATGTCAATTCATAAATAGATGGGTTTTCCATGAACTCTATACCATACGTTTTAGTTATTAACATGGTTACAATATCTATAGCTTCTTCTATACTTTTGAAAGACCATCTATGTATTCCGCCACCACCATATCCCCAACAATTTTTCATTTCCCAACTCATGTAATATTTGCAAAGGTGCGTCTCATTGGCCGCAACAGCAGCCACCATAACACAATCACGTGGAGCTCCATATCTATCACATGCCTCAACAAAGTTTTTGCCGTAACCATATAATGGGGAACTCCATGATTTAAAGTATTCATCCAAAATCCATGCACGCTTGTCTTTAAACTCAACAAATGAACTCGATTTATATTCAGTTTCAAACAAATAAGATGATTTTTTGATCTCATTAATGTAGTGATTAACACCATTTAGCAAAACTGGAAAATTTTCATCGAGATTAAGATGTGTCTCATTTGCAGTAACTTGTGAATTAATCAAAAAATTATTTAAAAAATTTTGAAACAAAAAAATGCAAATTGAAAAAAGTCCAACTAACAATATCTTATAACGCCTATTAATAGAAAAATTCCGAAAATTCGATGCAATTCTTGACCCATCTACTGAATTACTAAAAACTTTTTTTGCTTTATTTAACCGCCTTCTTAGAGATGTTTTCTTAATCCTACCCAATTTTATGTTTAGTTGATTCAAAGGCATTTCCATTAGTCTCCACAAAGATCTAAATCTTACTTTTTGAACTCCTAAATTTTAGATCAACACCTAAATATATCAATAATAAACCCAAAATGAGTAATGGTACATCGATAATTGGTGAACCAAAGTTAGTCGAGGGTAAGTACCTTAATGATGATGATAATAATTGATTATTATCATTACCACTAAAACTAGTTGTTTTTACAGGTGTTAGATTTGACGATGTTTGACTCGAACCACTAGTTAACGTACCACTGTTATTGGAAGGACTTGGATTAGGATTAGGATTAGGATTAGGATTAGGGTTGGGGCTTGGATTAGGATTTGGGTTTGAACTTGGGTTAGGATTAGGGTTGGGGCTTGGATTAGGATTTGGGTTTGAACTTGGGTTAGGATTGGGGTTGGGGTTTGGATTAGGATTTGGATTTGAACTTGGAGGGGATTGATTAGGCGCAAAGGGAAGGTTATACGCAAATAAGGCATTGGTCTGTCTAAATTCGGAAGCGTTAATTCTTGTCTGTGTGCTTTTGAAAATCTTCTCATACCTTTTAGTTAAATCATCGCTCACAGCAATAACCCTAAAATCAAATGAATCATTTATATCTAATAAGGTACCATCCTTATTTCTAAGAAGTCCCAAATCTAGTGTGATGTTGTTTGTTTTAGCCAGCACTGAACCTGGAAGTGCAAATGATACACTAGACTGTCCACCAGAATTTTCATTTTTTGCTCCTTGGAGATAAACAATACCCGATTGGAAATCTGATGGTAAAGAAGCTAAAACTGTATACGGTAACGATATTCTCGTACTCTGAGGAAGGGTATCAAAAGTATATGGTATACCATTATCTGATGAGTATTTTTCCGAGTCTACTACAATCTCAAAATAATACTTTGTATCAGACAACAAGTTTTTTATCTGAAAATAATGAGTTTTTCTTGCTGTTGGACTTTGGATATCTCTTACGTCATTCACCTGAGTTGTAAACACCCCGTTTTCAGTTCCGTACTTTATGAACGACACACTATCAGTCTTCGTAATAAACGATATCACAACGCTGTTTGATGTATAATTTGAAACAACTAACTCCTCGGGTAACACTGATGCTTTACTGTCCTCTATTTCTAGTGTCTGCTGCTGGAATATCCGAACTAGGTAATACAACAGAATCGCACTCGCAACAAAAAGTAATAGGTATACAAATATTGTTAAAATTTTCGATGTGTTTGAGGTCATTTATTGGTTTATTAGAACTTTAATACTTTTCTTTCTCCCTTATTGAGGACAAAATATCCACTAGTTCTATCAATAACAAACTCATTTCCAAAGTATACATCATCTTCTAGGTAAACTGTGTCATAGTTACCGTCTACATATCTTGCTATTGATTTACATTCTGGCAATAACGCTCTACATTTCTGTAAAAATGTATTTGATGTTAATTTAGTAGAAGCGGGAAATCCTACCATACTCCAACCTTTTTGTAAACTTATTGGCGGATTTTCGTAGTATTCATTGCCAACTAGAGCAAACTCAGAATCTAATTGTGAGTAAATAAAGTATGCTTGACCAGGTATCAAGTTAAAATCATTACCAAATTTAATCTCCTCTCCCGATACTAAATTTGCATCTATGTAGTGAATCCAATTGCCATTGTCATACTTACTAATCTGTGTCACTTTCCCGGATGAAGCTGTAATCATCCGTGACAGATCTGAAGCTTTCTTAATTTCTTCACTGTATAAAGGTAAACTTAAAAAATTCCAGCCCTTTCTGAGCTGAATAGTATCAATAGATAAAACCTTGGACAACTCTACTTTGTACTCAGACGTATCAATAGATTCTTCACCTTCATCCTGTATACCATTAGAATTTTTGTCTTCAAAAAACTCGATATTTAAACCCTCTTCATCAACCCTAACAATAGCATTTTCATAGCCTGGAATCATTAATGTATAAACTCCTTTTCTTAGCTCATCTAAATCAATAATTTCTGGAGCTGGAGGCAACTCTTTGGCTTTAGCTAGTCTAAATACATTATGATGTAATGAGGGATGCTTTACATCATCTTTCACAACTATGGACTTCCTACGAAAATTAACATCTGAAGACTTAAGTTGTCTAAATCCATTCTCACACTCAAAATCACCTGTTTTAAGGCTATTTGTATCTCTACTTCCAGAGTCAATATATGAAATGTTTTTCAACACATTATCAGTGTTTAATCCTTCCGATGCACTACACGTTACATTCCTCCAGAAATTCTCCTTACATTGTTGAAGTCTACTGCTTCTCAAACGATATGAACCGTCTAAACACCTAATACCCACCTTTAGGCCTCTACTAACAATATTATTAGTTTTATCTTGTATTTTATTACCGGTATCAATTTTTTGAAAACCGTTAGTTCCACACGTATTTCCTGAACCCAAAAAGCATCCATCAATAATTTCTGAACTTTTCTTAGCAGACACACATAATCCATTTCGCAACTCAAAGCCTACTATACAACCTACAAGCACAAGACCTTTTTCATTACTACATTTGTATACTTTTGCACTTATGGGATCAGCCCAAACTTCGACACCTTGTTGCAAAGCGTTTTTGCAAAATATTTTTTGTTCTAGCTTCTCATTAACAACTACATTAGGCACGCAGTCTCCATTGTATGGAGAATACCCACCGGAACATCTTTTAGTATGATCTTTTGATTCTCTAATTTCCTCTATAGGATCAATTGGGTGTGTTTCCGAAGGTAACCGTCGTCTTTCTTCAACATCAATTACACCACTTGAAATTGAAATAGGTTTTTGTATGACTTTTTTCTTTTCATTTTGAATCAATTGTCTACATTCACAGTCATTACTTCCGTCTGCTTTGAATTGACATATACAACCATTTTGCCCATTACCTAAAGACTTTCCTCTACACTTAGGATGAGTTTTTTCAGTAGTGCTACAAACTTGGGGTATACCCGCCGCGGACTGATTGAAAGAATCAGACACATCTTTAGAAGCAGGCTGCTTATATATATGCTGAGTGTCTTCACAACAATTTTTGCCTGTACCTACCCTATTTACCAATTTCTCTCTAACGTTAACCTCACAACGATATACTTTACAATCTCTCCTATCACAATACTCTAAATTTCTATCAATACTTTCAAATAAACTACAAGCTACGACAGTTCTAGAAGATACTAGACCTAGAAAATGAATAAAAAGAGAAAACAAAACAACAAATAATACAACTTTTGCATAATTGTATAACCTTGGCTTCTTTAATGCGAAATAGACGGCCACCGAGACTCTTGTCATTTTATATAAACTTTTAAAATATAAATAA
>RFKV01000098.1 GCA_003694175.1 Candidatus Dojkabacteria bacterium
CCACATTCAAGCAAAATGTTAACGAATTCTAGATCTCCATTTTTAGCTGCCAAATAAAGGAAGGTTTCGTTTTGGGAGTTTGGAGCATTAATATCAGCTCCGTGTTTTGAAAGCATTCGTATAATTTCCCAGCATCTAATCTCTGTTGCCCAACAAAGCGGGGTTTTACCGTATTTGTCTTTGGTATTCACCTTAGCACCATAATCTAATAACATCTTTATAATTTTTAAATGATCCAACTTAGTTCTAGACATCCATGTATTATTATTTTCAACGCTTGTATCAGCGCAAGAGTTGAATAAACCTTGGGCATTTTCTAAGTGACCGTGTGCGGCGGCTACACAAAGTGGCGTACAATTATTATAGTCTTTAGCATTTACATCCGCACCATATTCAAGTAATAACTTTATGATTTCCAAATAATTATTCGGTTCCCGTGCTATTGGTATTCTATTTAAATATAATAGTATAAAGTTTTCGATTCTCGAGCGTAAATCCATATTCTGTATTGTTGCTATAGGCTTTATACCGATTGCTATTTGTAACGCTTGTATGACGTCGAAATAATTATTGTGAAGTGCACTATCTAATCTATCACTAGTATTCAGATAAGCAATTTTAATTGCGAGATGCAATGGTGTCAGTCCGTCTTTATCTTTAAAATTAACATTAGCACCTTTATCAAGCAATAACCGGACAACCTTCTGGTATCCATAATAAATTGCGTAATATAACGGAGTTTGACCTTGTTTATCTGTAGAATCTATACAACATCCTCTTTTAATTAAAGCTTCGCAAGTTTTAACTAATCCGCTTTGAACAGCTTCATGTAAAAAAGTTCTACCTAAAGAAAGATCTCTTGCATTCAGAACTATATCATTGTTGTAAAGAATTATCGCTATTATAAAATCTTCAATATCACTTTCAGAAGTTGCTTTGAACAAATAACAAAAATTATCGAAACTGAAATCTTTAGGGTCTATTAATTGGGCAATGAGTTTTGCTATATTAGGTTCTTTACATGCTGAAGACAAATTATCTATATTCTCACATATAGAATTCCAATTTAAATTTAAACTTTGTTTTAAAGCTTTTAATAGAGGCTTACATATAAGTAATGGTTTAACAAAAAGTTTAGCTGCCGGATATTTCCATTTATAATCTCCCGTTAAAAGGCTTTTACCGAAATCATCAAGAGATATTACTTGTGGTGTTCCATTTATTTTAAACATATAGACTTAATTAAGATTTTGGTGGTTTTATCTTTAAACAAAGCCATCATTGGGTGCACTCTTTTTTCAGTTAGCAAGTGCTTTTTGCTTTAGCTAATGATAGATGTCTTAATATAAGGGTTCGAACCCAATTTCAAGACAAACGTTTGTCTCCCTAAAACTAGTCCGGAACGGTTCACTTCTTATGACCTGATTTTGACCCCAGTTCTCAAATATATTATATTACAATTCTTCTACTCTTTGTAAAGAGTGTACCTTTCTCATAATAAGTAGTAACCTTTTTCCTAACTTATAGAAGTAAATGCCTCTTACGAGAGCTGTACTCTCGTAGAAGTGTCAGTTCGGAGTAGTTCATTCCTACGATGCCTACATCAAATTCCCTGTACCTACTCGCTTAACCTTCATTACCGTCAATTCGGAATGGTTTATTCCTACGATGCCTACATCAAATTCTTTGTACTCACTCGCTCAATGTTCATTAGCGTTAATTCGAAGTGGTTCATTCTTACGATGCCTACATCAAATTCTTCGTACTCACTCGCTTAATCTTCATTACCGTCAATTCGAAATGGTCCACTCCTACGATGCCTACCACCATTTATATTATACCACAATTTATTTCCATCCTTCAGTGAAATCTTCTTGTGGAAATATGGTGAAATCATATTCACCAACATCTGCCCAAAAATATATTGACGAATTTAGTGAACAACTCCATCTTGTAGGAAATATAGTTTCCAGTTCCACCGAGGTTTTTACTGCTCTCTAAAGACCACTTTAGAGCAGATCGATCCTAGGAATTATCAGAACATTTATGCGTTTAGCCGAGAACGCTCGTGACTTTAGTCATGAAATAAATCGGTTATGGTTTGTTTAAATGTGGCACATGTCACGATCGAGATGTAAACTATCAATTTGAAAAACCACAGCTTCTAATCATAGAAACTGTAGAGACTCATTCTCAATTCGTTAGGAGTGACAGCGTAGGAATCTCCTGGCTTCAGCTAGGAGAGGTTCAATAAGTTAAACTAAAGATACCTTCTTACGATTCATCTACACCTTATAGAAGGTGGCAACATCTTACAAGATTGTATTAAATTTTCATCAATCGCTATATAATTTTTTTAGTATATAAGGTTTCCTTCCTAAATAATTAGTTACCAGATTTGTATACTCTTGGCAGATAAAAATACGATAAGTTAAGAAAGTTGCGGTAGGAAAATCTTGAGTCAAAATTTTGACTCTAATTCAAGGCTTGAAATGGGGATAGACGTTTACAGAAGGAGAATTTGTTAGTTTCTTAAGTTGAAAAACAATTTTGTTCGTAGCCTGAACCTCTTCTAAGCATTCTTTTAACGTTAAATTTTCATGATTTTTTATACAGAGATCAATATGCTGTTCTACGATGAACTTAGAGGCTAAACTAATAATACTTTGTTCTTTTCTTTGTAAAAGGTAATGAAAGATAGTATTTCCTTTATTATCTTGCACTTGCCAATTAAAATCTGGAATTTTTTTTAGAGTGTGTAATAGTACAAATAATACTACATTATTCTCTTCTTTTAAGAAATCAAAGCTACGGTTGGATTGGGTTTTAGCATAAACATTTTCAACGAGACGTGCAAGATTCAATAAAATTCTATTTTTATCTTTTGTATTTCCTATTCCGAATTTTCGGTCAACATTTTGGAGCGTTTCATTTAATAAAAAAGCAAGATATTCTTGAACTTGTTCAGGAAGTTTTGATATATGTTTTTTCTTATTTGCCATTAGATTATCCTCCTGGTATATAATGCTCTAAAATGGTTTAACATTTTTGGCTGAGGAAGCAGCAGCTCCAGCCGTATTTTGTGCAGATGAACCAGTAGTAGCCGTTTTAGGTGAACTCTTGGCAGACGTAGTATTCCTGGTGTTATGACTAGAAGCATTTTGCATAGATGAATTATCAACAGATGAACCAGAGAAATCTCTGGCAGCTGTAGTATTTTGATCAGCAGATGAATTTTGCGCAGACCTCATATGATCAAAGGTACCAAATCGGCTCATTGAATCAAACATAGAATAAAGTATGCTACTTGTTATCGCATAACCTTTAGTTAAAAGTCCCAGCGTTAAACTACTAGGAATTATATAACTACAAATAATTGGGGTAAAAGTTATCATCAAAAAGACCATACCTGATATAAAAAAATCGTCAAATCCCGAAGATCTATTCATAAGTTTACTTTCCAACTCTACCTTATCAAGTAAGGTTTTTATGAGTTGCAGCATTAAGGCTATCCATATTGGCCATATAGAAATACTAAAAAAACCTCTAATCCAATTATTAAGGACTTGTCGACCCCATTGTGATAATAAGCCAGAGCTAATCGCAAGTGGACCTAGTAAATAAAACAAAACCATAAGAATTTTCCATAAAACAACTATCAAAAAACAAGCCAGTAAAGCCAAGATACTAGTCAGTGATACTATAAATTTCATAGGATCGGTTACCATTTCGTAAGTGAAAGATAATGGGCTAATCACCGATTCAAAATAATTAGATAGAACGATTGCCAAACGGTTATTAGGATTGGAAAAATATGTACTCGGAACTAAAGGGTTAAACTCACCTTTTGATATCAACTGTGCCATAAGTACGGTAGTTTGAGCTATAAACACAGTAATTTCCTTATAAAAGGCTAGAACTATTAAAACAAATAGAATACTTATAATGGAAGACATAGGACCTCGTCGGGTAATCATAGCCAGATAAGCAAATTTACTAGACCCAATACCGATCAGCACAAATAAAACGATTAAATAGATATTTAAATTGTGAACTAATAATGAAATTCCTTTCAATGAGTCCCCGGTTTGTTTACTCAAATCGATTACCTGAAAAAAATCCATGTTTCGTTCTCCTACTTTTGGTAGGATAGTATAAAAAATACAAAAAACAACCCCTTTTTCTTTTTTTCTATTGTCTTTTTGATATTGTTTTTTGGAAAGATTTACCGTCTACCTGCACAAAAACACCATCTTCTATAAAG
>RFKV01000099.1 GCA_003694175.1 Candidatus Dojkabacteria bacterium
AATTTAGTCTATTCAAATTTACTCGTTAGATAAAACTAAATCCCGATGTAACAACACAAGCATTTGTGTCATAGTTTCCTCCTGCTTAAAACACAAGTTCCTTTCTCAAAAATGACGATAGCAATGGAAAAACACTGGAAGACTTACGTTCAGATAAACTTCAGGATTTTGGCTTTAAAAACTTAATTTTTAGAATTAGACTTATGTAAGTCCTGAAGTTATAAGTGCTTCTTGCCAAGTTTAGAAAGTTTTAAATAACCAGATGTGCATGCTAATTTTCAATTATTTTGTGTCAGAAGTGGAATACCACCAACGAGGTTTGAGGAGTTTTTGGTGGGGTTGTTTATTCGTCTTCCCTTTGAGATATGCGTTCACCGCTTGCCACAAATGTTTGAAGAAGATAAAAGATGGGTGCAAGCTTTACTTATATCATGTGGAAAGGCATGCCTTGAAGATAACATAGACCAGTTTTTGTTCTACACTTTAGGCAATACGATACAGTATCCAAACCTAAAAAACTACCAGGAAAGTTTTCTCACCATGGCACGACACTTTACATCTTGTTAAAAACCTTATAGACATGAAGGAGCATGGCTTTTACCTATTTACCAAGGCGGAAAAACATAGACTAACTCACTCGGTCAAGTATGATGGTATAAAGTCAAAGTTTGCAAATCTTGCAGGCATAAAGGGAATGGGACAAATAAGGCAAACCTTATAAAGCTAATCCTCAAAGACAGGCTTTGAGCCAAATGCCCTTGGCTCACCAACCATAAACTCCTTTACATTATAAAAGAAGATCTTTGGAAGATGTTCTAAAGCAAACATTTAAGCCTTTGGCATTACAAAGAAGATAAGACAAATGCGAAGCTTGTAAATGTAAAAGATGTGCTGCAAAAGATCATATGATTGAGGATCGAATACTTTTGGCTTATGCCATCTTTACCATGGGAATCAAAGCTTTAAACCTTAGAAAAAGGAGTTTTGGAGGCTGTTACTTGGTCTTGGGAAAGCCTGATGTTTACCCTCCTTTATTTTAGCAAGACTTTGCTTAAAGACTTTTTTTTAAGCCTTGATCTTGAGAGAAGATCTGAGGAGTTTTACTTTGAAAATGTGCAAAGGTGTTGCTCAAGAGAAATGGGGAAAACTTCTTATATAAAGTTTTGTTTCTTCAAGGTATCCAACGAAAAAGGATGAGTTAAAAGGAGTTTAAGCTTTGAGCTCTGAAAAAGATGAAGAGTATATATCCCTTTGTAGTAGAAGTTCAAACATAGACCCGGGCTATGCTGATGAAAGCCACTTTGTGCTTATCTCTTCAAAAGATGAAGAAAGGAGGAAGGCTTTACATGGTAAAGGCGTGTTCACAGAAATACATTATCTTTTGGTCTACAGCTCCTTTAAACCCCTTTTTTACTGGACTTAACCTGAATACAAAAACAAAAGATCCATAACATTTCTCAACTTGATAAGGGAAAGACTACCTTAAATTACAGATGGGAGCAACAAGTTTATGCTCTGTAGGTTTTCCAAGGATAAACTCTATTAGGAAGTTCATGTTTTGTGAGTGGTCAGTAAAGTAAAGCTCAAGTTCTGATGAACCTTGGTCGCTAACAAGAGGCTCTATCTCCCTCGCGGTGCTTTCCGCAGAGTCTACAACCTTTACCTTTTCACCTATAAAGTCTTCGATGAGGGGTTTTAGGAGAGGATAGTGGGTGCAGCCGAGTATAAGGGTGTCTATATCCACCTCTTTTAATTCTTGAAGGTAGTACTCCACCACCTTTTTGGCTATCTCTCCTTCAATTATGCCTTCCTCTACAAGAGGCACAAACAAAGGGCATGCCTTTTGAAAGACTATTACTCCATACTCTTCCAAAAGTTTCTTGTGAGAACCGCTCTTTATGGTTGCCATTGTGCCTATAACACCCACCCTTCCCCTTGAGGTGGTCCTCAAAGCGGATTTCACTCCTGGCTCTATAACACCCACTACGGGTATAGATAGTGCCTTTTTTAGCTCTTCAAGAGCATAAGAGCTTGCCGTGTTGCACGCAACCACAAGAAGGTTTATATCCTGAAATAGGAGAAAGTCCGCACATTCGAAGCTGTAGCGCACCACTGTTTGTGGAGACTTGTTTCCGTATGGCACCCTTGCTGTATCTCCAAGGTATACCAGATCAACATTTGGAAACTTCTCACGAATGGCTCTAAGCACTGTCAAACCACCAATACCAGAGTCGAAAAGACCAATTTTCATGTTTTTCATCTTCACAGCTAATTGTGTAAATAATAACACAACAGAAACCATCTAAGGAGGTCTTAGCATGAAAATAGTAGCCGCTATACTCATACTTGTGGTAGGCTTTGCATGACTTAGACTTGCAAACGGACAACTCGCCAAGCAAAAGGGCTACAAGGCATGCCGCAACCTAAAAGCCAAAAGTAGATCCAACATATGCTGATATTTCAAAGAAGTATGCAGAAAAAATGATGCGATTAACTACACTGCAAAGAAAATTAAGAAGGATAGTGCTGGTGTTTGAGATTCTGTTGCCATGCCTCCTCAAAAAATCTCTGACACATAAGCAAAACAGCTTGCCGAGTGGGTTCTTTCTGTAACGTGATCAAAGAAGGGGCTATACCTCTTACTCTTCTAATTGATGGGTTACACCTGTTTACGTTTACAAAACATTTAGGACATAGGTCAAAAAATAAAAGTCAAAGACATCACAACTTTATATTTATCTGAGTTATGACAAGGTTTTCCTGTCTTTTAGGAAGCAAGTGATACTTTTCAACTCTAGACGCATGCAGTTTTGCCTTCTTCATCGAGTTCGTACTTAAAAATTCTTTGTAATATAAACCAACTGAATGAATAGTAAGAAAATTTTAGGCGCTCCTAGAATAAAAATACTCAACTTTAGACTGGCTTTACTACATCCGACTTTAACTTATCTGATTTCCCCGACCTTGAAGAATTACCTGATGAATTTATAATCATTTTTGACTCTACTAGTGTAAAAGTAAACGTTAGAGGGAGAAGTGACAAAGGGGAAAAGCAAAAGAAGAAAAAGAAAGGATGACTGAAACTACACATATCCGTAGACCTAAGAGTAAAAAGGTAGTGGCTCTGGAAGTAATTGATGAAAAGTAAAGGACTCATAGAAAGCTAAGAAGCTTACTCGGAAGTCAAAGATGAAGGCAGATGAAAGGGGGAAGAGGGTAAGCAGGTTATAGCAGATGCGAGATACGATACTCATGAGTTATTCAGTATTTGGGGAGGAAAGTATAGAACCTGAAGCGCTTAAAAGGAAAGATGCGAAGATATGGGACAATCAAATGAGGGATAAGATTACAAGGCAGATAAGAGGAGGAAGAAGTATTGGGAAGCGGTTGAACATTGTAATAGGTGATTTATTGGGTGATTTATTGAGAGTATCTTTTCTGTCTCTAAACGATAGTTTTTTGAGGAATATGTTTTAAGCCATAAGTTTGGTGTTCAAGAATGAG
Organism: Candidatus Dojkabacteria bacterium; assembly: GCA_003694175.1. Lineage (GTDB taxonomy): Bacteria > Patescibacteriota > Dojkabacteria > J137 > J137 > J137. The sequence continues at coordinate 3,505 of RFKV01000099.1, forward strand.
ATAACAAACACATTATGATTGCTTATTATATGGTGTATGAGATGAGTATGGTGGGGTGATGATGACAAAGGGATCAGGTCAGGAAGACTCTAACAAAGTCCTTTGATAAAAGCAAAACTGAAAAGAAAGATTAAATACACTTTTGGTAATCACAGGTATTAGCAACTTTGCTATTGCTTGTTACTTATGTCTAGCATGTCTCTTAGTCTACTTGCCACAAACTCACCAGCCACTTGATATGGAAGTATAACTTCATCCGCCCCAGCATTAATTAAATCTAATTTATCTTTTTCACTATGAGTTGTAACAATTAATCTTGGCTTTACACTTTTTTGGGATGATAAGTAATATGCCAAAACCAAATTATCGCTTACTGTCGGGACCGTTGAGATTACAATTCTTGCTAAGTGCACTTTGGCTCTTTCAAGCACATCTTGCTCAGAGATATCTCCAAAAACCACTTTAAAACCTTTTTCTTTTAGGTTTTCAACTTTTTCGCTATCAAAATCCACTAAAATCAAATCATCTCTAGGTATGCAATTCAGTATGGATTCTCCCATTCTGTGTATCCCAACCAAAACTACGTGGTTTGATGCGGATTCAATTGTCGATTCTTGCTTATCATCAAATCCCTTTTTTTCAAACTTTAAAAGTAAGGGTTTTATATAGTTATACAAACTCTCACTATGTATTATCATATAAGATGAGATCACAAAGGTTACTATCGCAACAACAGTCAACATTGATAAGGATTCAGGTTTTATGCGACCACCCTCAAGGCCAACCATAGCAAGTATTAGACTAAATTCTGAGATCTGTGCCACTGACAATCCAGATTTAAAACCCGTTTTTAAGGTATACCCCAACGACCTTAAAATGATTATCACAATAATTGGATTACCAAATAAAACAAAAGCAGAAAGTACAATAGAGGGAATTAATATCTCATTCATTGAGCCAAATGATAGACTCGCACCTAAAGAAACAAAAAAAATCAAAATGAAAAAATCACGAAGAGACTTAACTTTTGACAAGATCTGAGTGCTTTGGATAGAATTTGCCAGAGCAAGACCTGCTAAAAATCCACCGATTTCCGTAGTTATTCCCAAAACTGACGCGAAGGATGCGAATCCAAATGCCCATGCAATGGAGGAGACAAAAAAAATTTCATTATTAGCTGAGAGAATCCTAACAACTCTAGGAAAGACGTTCTGAGATAAGAACACAATAACAGCAAACATAAAAAAAGCTTTAGCGAGTAAGAACAATACCTCCCAAGAGTTTACTGTTGAATTATTTGATCCGATACCGGACAACAACACTAACGCAGCTATTGCACAGAAATCCTGCACAAGTAGAAAACCCACTGAAATTTTTCCATGTAATGTGTTTAGCTCTTTTTTATCTGATAGGAGCTTAACTATGACAATTGTGGAAGAGAATGTAATTGATAGGGAAATTATAAAAGCCTCAACCAATTCATACCCTAAAGCAATTGTTATAAACATCCCAATTATGACGGTAAAACAAATCTGCCCAATACCTGTTATTATTGCTACTCTGCCAACCGCCCTCAGTTCTGAAAACTTAAGCTCAAGACCAAGAAGAAACAACAATAGGGTTATGCCTATTTTTGACATTGCTTCCAAAAACTCTTTACCTTCAAATGATGTAAATACAACACCAGACAACAAAATTCCAGAAAAAATGTATCCAAGTATTATTGGTTGCCTCAAAATTCTAAACAACAAGGCAATAGGCACGGTCACGACAAGTAAAGCCGTGATCTCTTGAAAGATTTGAATTGCTGTCATGGTTCTCGAACTCAACTACACTGATGACCTTTCCGATTTTATCCAGTTAAGAATTTTATGTCTATCCTGTCTATTCTCTAAATAAGTCTATTTAGTTTTTAGATTTAATCAAAAAAAATTAAATTCGTTGATTTTACCTAGAGCATGAAGTGATGAATTGTTATCGACAAATAGATGAAACCTAACCACGATTACATTTTTGCACCATCAATCAATTCTAATTAAAATCTGTAAAGTATGTGTAAGGTTGGCTGAACATGAAAAGTAGTTAAATACTTAAAGAAACGATAGTTCAATACTATTGGTTTTTCATTTAAGGTTTTTAAATCTTTTATAATACATCTTAGTCACCATTTTCGCAGCGATGGAAGGTTCCACTTTATACAAAAACTTAGAGTATTACAAGGTGGATTTAAAAAATCTATACAAAGAAGCTGGAGAAAAACTTGCCGAAAAAATTATGAACACATTTAAAAACGCCAGCACTTTTACCTTTGTTTTAGGGCTTGGAGGAAATGCTACAGATGGAATACATACCGCAATCAGTTTAAGTAAAAGGGAGACATATAGAATTAAGATTTATCTAATCGGCAGACAAAATCTGGTCGAGAATGAAATTCTTTCCGAGTGTATAAGACAAGTAAAGACAATCCCTAACATAGAATTTTATAATGATTGCTATGCAAGAGATGTAAAACAGTCTGAAGTAAATATAGAGGCATTGGTAGGGACAGGGCTCAACGGAAAGAAACTCAATAAAAGGTTTTACGATGTTATTAGAAGAATTTCACATTTTCAAAACCCAATTGTTGCAATTGATGTTCCAGCTCCGCATTATACACCGGACTTTACTTTCTCTATTAACTATCCTAAGACGCAACATGCTGAAGTTATAAATTTATCTATCAATCCGGACACCCTTAATCTAATTGGCCCGGGAGACTTAGATGAAATATGGATACCAAACAGTTACACACACAAAAATAAGAACGGTAAAATTCTGTGGATAGGAACCTCTGGAGACGATTTCGAAATGCTTAAAACTTTATCTGAAGATTATCATGTTGAAGCAAAAGGATATCTCTTACAGAGGGAAGAAAGGAATATAGAAATAACAGCATTACAACAAAAGCTTGATTTTTTAAATGACATGGAATGGTCTGATCACATTATTATTGACATAGAGAAGCAAGATCTTGAATATTTAACGATAAATCTGCTCGGGTGCATCTTGAAAAACTATTCACATAAGTCTACGATACCCTACGCTTTATTCACCAAAGAGTACAGTGCAAAGATAATTTTCACCGATAAGTCGACACCAACCTCATGTCTTCAAACTTATCAAGAATCTAATGCGGAAGTAATGATTTATTTTGGAATTCAGACCAGGGTTTACTATGGCTCAGAATTCAGGTACTCTAACGTAAACCTGAGATTTAATAAAAAATTGCAAAAAATTCTAATTTATCAAACAAGCGTGTACTGCACTAAAAACAAGCCTTGGTCGGCAGTCAGAGCTAGTCTATTCCAAATCCAGGAAAGCATAAAATCCACAAAAACTTAAGACAAAGTTGAAAAATCAAACTTCAAAATTGGCAAAATAATAAAAAGCAACCAGACACACACTAAAAGACACAAAAAGAGGAAAAGATAGGACTTACTCACTTATAATTATTGCAAAGAGCTACATTCAAGAAATTACCTTTTGTCTTTTAGAATTTGACACATTATGCTTTCCAAAATTTGGGTGCTTTTTTACAAATTCTTCAAATGTTAAAACATCGATGCATTTTCGACCTCTTTTAGCCCCAGTCATTTGTCTAAAAGAAACATAACCCTCACTAACGGCATAGATGGTAAAGTCTTTTCCCATCTTGGTATTTTTGCCTGGATGGAATTTAGAACCTCTTTGCCTGACAATAATATTGCCCGGTCTGACAAACTCACTCTCATACCTTTTCACTCCTAATCTTTTTCCAACAACGTCAACCGTCCTTTTTACTGATCCAACCGATGCAGTATGGGCCATATCTTAAAAATAAAAAATAAAATGAATTGAGGTTAAGCTATGCTCACTACCCTAAATTTTGTGACTTGCTTTCTATGACCTCTGATCCTTCTATACCTAGACTTTGCCTTGTAAATTCGTTGGATGACCTTTTCACCTTTTGACTGTTCCAAAATTTCTAACACGACCTTCCTATCATTCAATAATGGGGTCCCAACCTCGTACTTACCATCGATATCCAATGCTAACACTTCAGGTACCTCAAATCGAGACCCTACTTCTGCAGAAAACTTTGGCACTTCATAAGTCTTTCCTTCCTCAACTATGTACTGCGCTGAATTTATTTTTATAACCGCTACTTTCGCCATTACTTTTAAAGTTTAAATTAACAGCAAGTGAGATATTAAAACATAATCAATTCAAAATCAAGACAATTTGAAGTCTTAGAAAGTTTTCTTCTCTGATCTCACCTTTGAGCCAAGGTGTTATAAACCTGTAGACTCCTGTCAATCTGGACTAAAGATTCTTTTTTTTAAAAGAACTAAACTTAATTACTACTTTAGGTTTTTACCTTAAGTTTTTATTCGTAACTATACTTTACTTTATCGTCAACAATGAAATGTTACGATAATATTCATAACTAAGATGTAAGTACAAAATATAGTTAAAACCCTTTTGTGATGTTGTTGTGGTTATGTTGTTACTCACTGATGTCAGAATGTGCCACAAAAAATTTTAGATCGATCGCTGTAAAGCCCGTATCGCATGTATAGCATAATTTCTTATTCGTTGGTATGACAGCTAGTGCTTTTTACGTTCAAAACTAATACCACCGAACATAAATGTTTAAACATTACAAAGGTGAGCAAAAGAGTAAAAAGAAACTTACATATAATTTCAACCACTGCAAGAATGCTCAGCCCATTACAATCACTTTGACTGTAAATCACAATGAAATATTTTATTGCATGAAAAGTCGATTGACAAAGCTAACTTTGGAATATGAGAAAGTGAATTATTCTAAGCACGGAATAGCATTAATTAATAAAGGCACTTACAAAACAGACATAATATTAAAAGGGTGTCCATCTTGCTGTTTGTAATTCATTCCATCAGACACATAACCTATAACCAAAGATGATTCAAGATCTATTGTTTATGATATTTAAGATAGTATTTTTTCCAATTCCTCAAGTTCATTTGTTGACTTAAGGCGTAACTCTAATGTAGACCAGTTGGTCTCAGCTCTAAAATTTGCCAGATTCTATTTAAATTCATATCTCTTCAAAGTTTTACTGCTAAAATTAGAAAAATTCAAAACGGTAACAGTTAAAGTTGATCTTATTACCTAATAATTTTCATGAATTTAGATAGATTAATACAAATAACTCTAAAAAACGCTTTTAATTTGGTTCGTGTGTCTTTATCTCCTAACCGCGATTGAAACTGTCCACAACACAAGTTTACTGCATCCAAGCATTTGCTCTTTATGTATTCTAGCTATGTAAGAGATTATGACAGTAAAGTAAGTTAAACCCAAATCACAGAAATTAAATTTGATTAACTTTTACTAAAGTTGCCAAGCGTTTTAACTTAATTCTTTGGAATCTATAAACACTCCAGGCTCCCTCCAGTTTATTGATTTCAGGATTTTGCCGTCAGATTTACGATAAATTACAAAATATCCTCCAACCTTACGGTACTCTGCATCCACACCCTTTGTGTCTTTGTAAAACCTTATGCTCTGTACAGCTTCATCCAATGTGCTACAAAATTTTGAATAGTTTGAATTTAATACTTTCTCAAAGTACTCCTCATACTGGTTTAAAATACCGGTAAAGAACACAAGGTTTGCATGCACTGCTCAACACGATTGCGCGCATTATCGTGCAGGAAGGCCACTGGGAACGTGTATCGAT
>RFKV01000100.1 GCA_003694175.1 Candidatus Dojkabacteria bacterium
CTATCACTCTTCCCTGATTTGTAAATGTGCATTACACGATCTATTAAATCAGCAATAACAGCCATGTGTTCAGTTCTTAACCCCCGGGTTGTGATGAATGGTGTTCCAAGCCTGATCCCAGATGGCACAGCTGGGGATCCTGTTTCATATGGAATTGTGCTTTTGTTCGTGATAATGCCATTATTTGCAAGCGTTTTACTGAATTCAGCCCCATTTACCCCCTTGTTTCTTAGGTCGATTACCATAAGATGTTTGTCGGTTCCATTACTTATGAGTTTGTAATTTCTTTTTTTTAGTTCCTCTGCTAAGGATGTAGAATTTAATACCACTTGTTTTGCATATGTCTTAAATTCTTCTGTTAGTGCTTCTGATAAAGCTTGATTAAGTCCTGCAATTGAATGGTTGGGAGGTCCTCCGAGTAACCCAGGCATTACACTTTTTTCTACCCTTTCAATGTGCTCCTTTCTACACATTATTACAGCACCTCTTGGTCCTCTAAGAGTTTTATGGGTTGTGAAAGTCACAAAGTCAGCAAATGCAAAAGGAGAATTCAAAACTCCTGCACCGATCAAGCCTGCTTCATGAGCTATGTCAGCTAAGTAAAAAGCACCAACTTCCAAAGCTATATCGTGAACTTTCTTGTAATCTATGTCTCTACAGTATGCAGTCCCTCCAGTTATTATCATTTTAGGTTGGAACCTGTGTGCAATCTCTCTTAACTTTTCATAATTGATAAGGTGTGTATCGGGATCTGTTTTGTACTGAACTATATTAAATATCTTTGATACAAAAGTAGACTTACTCTTACCTGAAATGTGTATATATGGCTCATCTTTCTGATCTTTGTCATAACTCCAACCGTGACTCAGGTGACCCCCATCAGGTAAAAACATTGATAAAATTGTATCCTGTTGACTTAATACAGCATTATAGACAACTAGGTTAGCAATACTACCAGTTGGTATTTGGATATTTGCTTCCCAAGAGTTTTTCACTTCTTCAGATTCATTTTGTAACATAAATTCTTTAAGCTTAAGGATTGTATCCTCCTCAAGCCTGTCTATGATTTCGTTACCTTCGTAATAACGTTTACCAATTTTACCTTCAGAGTATTTGTGCATAAATACAGAGCCCGTCGCTTGTCTTACAGCTCTGCTGGTAAAATTTTCGCTAGCTATGAGATTTATTGTATCCTGCTGTCTCTGTTGTTCTGCTTCGATTAGTTCTTGTAGCAATTTGTTCATAGTTAGTTAGATAAAAAGACCCTTAATCTGATTATACCAATTTTGAGATTAGCACCTTTATGATGGACTTAAAAGTTTTTTAATTCGTTCTTGCATAAACTTGAAAATTAGTTTTAGGTTTGAATTTTGTTAATATTTTGCATTTCAACTACATCCTACATCAAAGCAATTTTTATCTAAACAGGCACAGTGCGAATGTAAATTCTTAAATTACAGCTAAGCCAAATTGATGTACTTCTATTGAAACTTACTAAATTGGAAACACCAGACTAAAGACTCTGGAGTTTTAAAGCAAGCTTATGAAATTTTATCCCACATTATCTCCATTTCTTCAAGTTCTCGTTTTATTTCTGATATACCTATTTCCCAAAAAGCTTTTTTAGAAATGTCAAGCCCTATTTGTTCAAAAATTTCCTTAGGCGAGAGACTATTTGATAGCTTCATGAAGTGCTTAACTTTTTCTAAATTACTTAAATTTTCATGAACGATACTTTGTAATACCTTACTGATTAACAAGCCGGAGGCATAAGAGTATACGTAAAAAGGTCTACGAAGGTGTGGCCAAGTTATCCACCTATCACTCCTGGATTTTAAATCAGTTATGTCACCATAAACGCCTTTTAGTTCACTTAGCATTATCTCATCCATCTCCTTTGCACTTATATATCCTTTTTGTTTTGCTATACTATGAATTTGTCTTTCGAACTTGTATCCACTTATTTGTAAGAATACAGAAGCAATCTCGTCTTGAATTTTTGCCATTCTACGAGCAAACATCGCGTAACTTTCTTTTTCTGTTTCAAAAAAAGCATTTCTAAAAGCAAAATCTTCAAAAAAGATTGATGAAACTTCAGCAGTAGTTAATGAATTACTATAGTATATTTCCAAAACTGTTTTACCTAATTCGTTGTGGATCATATGACCACATTCATGCGCAAGAGTCATTACGTCAAGTATAGATTCAGTGGTATTCATCAGAATGAAAGACTTAGTTTTTTTAGATGAATTAGCACAGAAAGCTCCACCTCTTTTACCTCTTTTTGGAAACGCATCCAATCTGTGTTCACTTATTGCGTCAATAAAAATTTCGTAGAAGACATCATCAAGTGATTTTAAAGTTCTACCGACAATCTCTACAGTTCTTTCGAAGGGAAATTTTTGATCGACATCTACAAATCTATGGTCCAATTTATCTAGATCAACGTTTAGATTCCAAGGTTTTAGCTTTTTGCTTCCAAGTACTTTTGCTTTAAGTTTATAATATCTTTGGCTGATTTGAAAATTTTCTTCAACGGCTTGTATAAGTGTGTTTACTATTTCTTTTTCTATGTCATCTGAACTTAAGCGATAAAACTCAGGATCATCAATACCTCTCAAATCTTCTATATTTCTTTTGAATTCAAGAATAGAATTTAATTCAAATTCTGCTGCTTGTCTTAGCTCCTTATTAATTTTTTTAGCTCCAAAAAATATCGATTTCCTTACTTTTTCATTTTTACTATCAGCATATTTAGACATTTCAGATAAAGTAAGTCTTTTTCTTCCTTCATCAGTCAAAACAAGCCTATTAACTGTAGATCTTAATGTACTGCCCATGTCGGCCCAGTTATCTGAACTCGTTTTGCTAACAATATAAAACATCCTTTCCTCAGCTTCGCTTAAGTTGTATTTAGATGTCCTCCAAATTCTTCTTAACAACGTGTGATAATCTTTGAAATTAACATCTGACAAAATTATTTTTTGTAATTCATCTGGAACTTTTCCAATCTCTAAAATAAAAAATTCAACAAACTGACTGTGAATCCTGACTATTTGTTCTCTAATTTTATTAATTCTGGCCCTAATCTCAGCATTTTCTAAATCAATACTATTTTTAAGTGTTAAATAAAAAATTTGGTCATTTCCTAAACCAACCTCCTCAACTAGCTTAGTGTACTCAACCAATGATTCTTTTAGTAAATCCTTATCGGTTTTAAGCTTTTCGCTTAGAGCTTTGTATTTGGAACCAAACTCTCTCCACTTTTTTTCGATCATTTCAATTTCTTGGTCAATTCTTGGGTCGTGGATTGATTGATAAATTTGGTTTAGGTCCCAATTAAAGTCATTGTTTTTCATATATGTCTAAAAAAGTAGTCTGTTTGTTATAACATTAATGCTACACAACTCTGAATTAAATTTAACTATATAAAACATAAAACTAAAAGACAGTTGGTTTGAAGTTGGTTGATTTAACCATTATGAAATGGACAAACTCAGCATGTGATATCGTCTTTAGTTAATATTTATTTTCATTTTTGCTTCATGTTTATACTCAAAGTACAGCTTTTCTAAGTCATCATGTTTTAAGGAAATTTGTTCCCTACTTAGTTTTTTATATTTTGCTCTATATTTCTTTACGAAATAATTCTCTGCTATTTCGTTATTGCCAGGTAGTTTTATACAGTGGTCGGGTGGTGTCTTTAGCAAATTTTCTAATTTTGAAAGAATCGCTGTTAACTCCTCGTCATTTTGGTTAGTTGAAACTTGTTGAACTTCGTTAAAAAAAAATTCTAGCTTTTCGTTTCTAGTCTTCGATATTTTCTCTAACTTTTTATTAGTTTGACTTATGAAGTATTCTGTGAATCTTATAAGTTTTTCAACATTTTTAAGTTCTAACAAGATCTCTATTCCAATTGTATCTTGATCAGAAAGTGCTGCAGTTCTCAGTTTCGCTTCTTGGTCACAATAGTTTGCATTAAGCTCGTTGAGTTCTTTTTTTAGATAAGACAAACACTGACATATGTCCAAGAGCTCTAAATCTATTTTTAACACATCATCACTTAAGCTTTTAAATTTAGACTTGAGCTTTGCTACACTACTTTTTTTAAGAATACTTATGACATTTACACATCCTAAAAGTTTTTGAGGTACTAGAAGTTTTACCCTTCTTAACACAATTCTCTATTCCAAATCAAAATTAACATTCTCCGTATTATACAA
>RFKV01000101.1 GCA_003694175.1 Candidatus Dojkabacteria bacterium
AGATAGAGATAAATTAGGAAACTCAAATTTTGAAATTTTTTCTTTTCTGAGTTGATTAACATAATAACCTATGTCTATTCGTAGAAAAACTTCTGTAGGACAAAAGATAACAGATTTGAATTCTATACTAAACTTTTCCGTTAGTTCAATAGCAAAGCGTCTGAATTTAACTTCAGCACCCACCTTATCTGAAATACTTAAGGCAAATTTCTTTATTTCTGCAGTATATTTATCTAGTACGTGTTGTATCTTGTTGTAATTTTCCCTCATCTCAAAGTTAATTTTCAACTTTGTAACCTCATACGACTTCATACCGATGATAGGGAGATTAAATCCATTTTTGTGAAGTTTTGAATCTATCCTTATTTCACCTGTACAACTACGAAAGTCAACAGGCACAGCACCAGTGGAAATACTTACAGGTATACTAAAAACCTGTCCGTAGTGATTTATTGTTGAACTAATCTGCCCCGCTATACTTAGATTCAGTTCATTGACCATCTGAACCTTAAGTGACACTAGTTTCTATACGTACAGGCTGGATAAAGGTAATAGCATCACCTGGCTGAACCAGATGAGAAATAGTCACATTTAAAGCTTTTGTAGTATCCAAAACAGCTGAATATGAGGCAAGATCAGAATCGGAGCTTAGCAATTCATCGTCCTCCTTTCCAAAAATTGAGTGGTATAGTGTAAGAGCTCTGGATAGCGACTGATTTTCATACGAATCTGACATATCTTTTCGAGTTATCACAGATGCTAAATATACGTGCTCATCTTGCATCATAACAACCTTTAATTTACCTTTAGGCACTGCCGCACTGGTAAGTCCTGAAGTTTGTTGTTCTGCTGGAAGATTAATCTCGTTATAAACCAAAACCTCAGATCCCAATATCAAAGACTCAGTTGTCTTAAGCACAGCAAACTTAGAATTCAAGATAAAAGCGACTTCTCCTATCTTTTTAAAAGACATAAAAGACTCAAATAAGACATACTCAATATGATTATATTACACTTCTTACAATTTTGCAAATACCAGTAAAGACTTACAGTCATGATTTATTGGGAATATGAGATCTAAACAGTTTTATTGTTTCATTTCTTCGACAGTTTTTATTGTTAGTTATTTGAGTCTTTAACATAAAAATGCTTGCTGAAATTCAATATTAGAATACAGTGAATATAAGATACATACGACATTAAATTCAAATAAATGTTATTGCCAATTGACAAAATAGATAAGACATGTTACTGTTGTCCGACTTGATCACAATAGAATAAACTTTAAATTGAAGCTGAATTGTTATTGTAATTTTAACATCAAAAGTATATGACAACTCAAACTTTTGCCGCTCTAATATCCCCACACGATTTATTTCTGAGTGGACTAGAACAACTAGAAGTAATACCACAGAATGCATCACTAAAAGAGATTCCTGAAATATTTGAGAAGGAAATGTATAAATTAGCGATTAATTTAAAATTAAATCAAGATGACGCTCCTTCTAAGGAAATTGAAATTGCTGAAATAAAAGGAATCAAGTCAAGTGTAGAAGTAATATTAAATAAATACTTTGAATTGTACTCAAATCTTGTGCAAGGACAAGACCCTACTGTATCAGAAATTTTTATGTCTGAAATTAATAATTTCAAAGAAGAGTTGATAAATCTGTACTTGTTAGGTTTTCGAAAAGTAGTAACAATTTCAGATACTGAAAATGTAAAACAAGGTATAGAACAGCTCAACAGGCATTTTTTCCATGATCTTCATTATCTATCTTTTTTTGCTCTATACACTGCATTTAAATTAAATGATAAAGAATTAGGTGAAGAGATATTAACTAATCTTGACGAAATATCCCAAGCTCTCTATCGAAAATTACAATCTAATCATAAAAAGTTAGCATTCGCAGTACCTGCTAGAGCGGAAAATCCACAAGAAGTAATAGGTATAATAGACATGGGTGTGTACATCGACCATAAAAATTCAGAGGACCTGGAAATTTTTAAAAAACTAGCCTCATCGGTGCCGCCACTTGTGATTGCAGAGTTTGTTCACGAAAATGGTGAAAACTTCGGACTTCTTGTAAATGTTTCGGTACCAAATGATCTGGAAGAATCTTTTCAAAAAATTGCAAGATTGGGAAATTCTGTATCTGATAGAATACAATCTTTTAGAATAATCGTAAGCAGTCTAATACTAAATCAAAAGTATAGGAATAGATTATTTCAAGATATATTTACAGAAAAAGACATTCAAATTATAGACAAAATAATAACAGAGTCCGATTTACGACTGCTGATTCGTTTAACCACACAGTTTATGTCCCTAGGTTTAAGTAAACCTGCACAAAATTGTTTAGCTAATTTAAACGCAAAGACAATTATAGAAAAAATAAATAATTTAATAATAGAGAACTTTAACAGAACTGTTAAAGTGTTTGGATTAAACGAAGCAGCATGTGGAGCAGGAGCCACTTTACCTGGATCTATGATGCTGAATGGACAGATATCAAACAAAGTTGAAAAATCTCAAAAAATTACTAATGGTCATAGAATAACAATTCTTTTAATGATAGAGTCACTGAAAAAAGCATTAATGAGGAAATTTTCTATAGTGAATGAGATTGATCTGAAAAAATATCTAGAAGGAGAAAATATCAGAGGAGAAAAAATCAAAATCGGGATTATTGGAGGAGGATACATTGGTGAAGCTTGCATTTCAACACTTTTGTCAATTTATCCTAATATAGAATTTTTGGTTTATGAAAAGAATCCACAGAAAGCCAAAAAACTAAAAAGAAAATATGGAAGACAAGTAAAAACAATGAAGTCGGAAGATGCTGTTCTTCTAAGATGTCCGGTTGTCTTGGCAGCCCCAAGAGGAAAACTGAATTTAACAAAAGACAACTACAATGGAGTGATTGTAATTTCGGATTCCGAACCTGATTGTTTGCCAAATGATTATCGCAGACGTGATATCGTTGCCATAAAACCATTAGCAGTTGGCGCCATAGACTTAATTGAACTCAAAGAGTCTATGACCAACAGTTTAAATAAACTCCCAGAAAGTGCAGAAAGTGAAAAAAACGAATTAAAGGATATGCTTGATAATTTAGATAAGCTAATAAAAAAAGAAGTAAACAAAATTGTATACCATAAAGAAGTTTTAGTAGAACCATCACACGAGATAAGTAGAGAATACAACTATGGCACAATCAAGGGTATAACTGAAGCTGAACTTTATATCAACAGTGATAATTTTGAGTTAGACACTAAGCAAAGAGTAAATCCCGGATTATTGTACAATGCAATGTTTGGTTGTGAATTGGAATCTGTACTAGTAATGATCTTAGGTGAAAAATTTGCCAAATTTAGTAAAGTATCTGGAAGCGATTTGGATAAATTAAGGAGATTTGGCATCTGGAAAGTGATATCAAAACTTGTAGATGTTGAATATTTTCAACATAATGGAGTAAGAACATTAATAAAACCATTGGCACCAGTTGAGATATAAGGTAAATTATAAATCATTGAAATAACATTCACAGACTAAGTATCTTTATGGAGACTGTACAAACACTGCTAATAATTGCATCTGTAATTAATGTTTCACTGGCATTTGTGGTATTTATTGCTTACTTACAGACAAAGAAAAATTTTCTAATAAGCTTCTCAATATTTGTTCTAAATCTATTCATCTGGGTTATTACAATGTATAACTTTAGATTGTCAAATACGGTCGATGAGGCAAAAATATGGGCTAAGTTGTTATATACCTCAGCTTCCTTTATACCTTTTTTCTTTTTGCTTTTTGTACAAAATTTCTCTAAATTACAAACACATAAACTAAAAGTAATTTTACTGTTTTGTAGCATCTCTTCTACAACTTTCGCATTGCTTTCCTTATTTGGAGATTTAATAGAAAGCGTGGTGTTAGATGATACTAAAGAAAAAGTTATCAATTTTGGAAACTCATACA
>RFKV01000102.1 GCA_003694175.1 Candidatus Dojkabacteria bacterium
AATAATTATGTGATAAAATACGTATAGAGTACTGGTTTTCTAAATTTAGAGTATATAGTTATGGCATTACCTGATAAACAATATGATTCCAGACAGGTAGAACCGGAGGTTTTAAGATTCTGGTTGGAGTCAGGAGCCTACAAGTCTAGCAATGACTTAACCAAGGATCCATGGACGCTAGTTTGTCCGCCTCCAAATGCATATGCAAGACCACATATAGGTAATATTTCTGGATATGGTTTCCAGGACGCCATGGCTCGATATCAAAGAATGAGAAATAAAAACGTATTGGTATTACCAGGTAAAGATCATGCTGGACTTGAGGGAGAGGCGGTATTTGTAAGAGAAGTTTTAGAAAAGCAGGGAAGGAGCAAGTTTGACATGAGTCGTGAAGACTTTTATTCGATGATGATGGATTTTTTCAAAAAGAACATGGAAATGGCCAGGACCGACGAAATGAAAATTGGTCTTTCGGCGGACTTTGATAAAGATACTTTCACACTAGATCCGGATGTTGTAAATATTGTTCTCGACACCTTTATTGAGATGTATCGCAAGGGTATGATTTATAAGGGAGTGAGAATAGTAAACTGGGATCCCAAAGCAAAGACTGCTGTTGCGGATAACCAAGTTTCCTATGTTGACGCAGTTACGCCGTTTTACTATTTCAAATATAGTGTGGGAGAGCCGGATCTGCGTGCTTTAGAGCTAAAGAGAAGGTATGCTGGTAATAGGGTGGAGTGGAAGAGTATAAATTGTACGTCTGAAAAAGGGTTAAATTTGCCGTATCTTGCTGGGAAGTTGAATGATATAGATGTCTTCGGGATCGGTTATGAATACAAATACCAAAATGAACCTAGTTTGTTCGGGAAAGTGATAGGCGTCATGATGAGGATCGATAAAACACCTGGGTTAGTTGTTGTTAACGATGAGAAAACTGATATTCTGCCCAGTGATCAATTAAAAGATGTTTTTCTCTATGAATCAAGGTTTTCTGCCGGTTCTCATATAATTTTGTTTGATCAGTACCCTGAGGATGAGTATTACAAAAATGGATTTATTATCGGTACTGTACGCCCCGAAACCATATTTGCCGATACAGCTATAGCGTGTAACCCCTCTGACGCTAGGTATACAAAATTTATAGGAAAAAAGATAGAAGTGGAATTTTTAGGTAAGAAAAAGAAACTTTCTTTTATATCAGATTATTTAGTAGATAAGTATTTTGGGACTGGACTGTTGAAAATTACTCCAGCCCATTCAAATGAAGATTGGGAAATAGCGATGAGAAATAAAGAATCTTGCTTTCCTCCTGTTCAGGTAATTGGTTATGATTTAAAACTTAATTCACTTGTTGGAGAGGATTATGCGGGTCTAAGTATAGAGGAGGCAAGACGTAAATTGAAGCGTGATATGCAGTTACATGGAAATTTGGTTTGGGTTGATGAAAATTATAAAAACAGGATAAAGATCTCGGAGAGGACGAAAGCTCCGATTGAACCTCTTCTATCTTCGCAATGGTACTTGTCTTATGACGTACCTGTTGGGAAAGGTGGAAAAACTTTGAGACAGGCAGCAATTGACATGGTCGTTGGAGTATTGGAAAAAAGAAGAATTGAACAATACGAAGAGTCTCGAAGAAATTTAGATATTGATTTTATTGAACCATCTCAAAGTGATATTGATGAAATGCTTAAGATATTTGAAGAAGGCATAGATAGTGATAGTGGCTTGGGTAAGGATAATGGAATAAAAATGACAGATAGTTCGGGTAAAGATTTGGAGATTGTTTATTACGCTTCAAATATAGATTTGTTTAAATTAAAAGATAATGTTTCTAACATAGAGATATTTTGTCTTTTAGCAAAGCAGAGGGACAAAATTTTAGGTTGGGTTAGCGGGGATGTACAAGAAGAGCTAAAAACTGTGAGAAATATAAATATTTTTGTTTTAAAAGAGTTTCGGTCAAAAAATGTTGATGACTTGCTTATGGCTGAGTTCATTAGGCGATTTGGAAAGGATTATAACTTAGAAACTAGTATCATAAATCAGGATCGAATTATAAATTTTTTTAGAAAGTTTGGATTTACCATTCTTCCAAATTTAACAACAAGTGAAATCGCTGAAAGAGACAAAATTAAAATGTGGAGATCAGCAAATTTAGGGTCAGATTCAGTGGGGTTGGTTCATGTTCATCCCGAGAACATGATACCAAAATTTATACATTGGATGGAGAATTTAAGAGATTGGGCAATATCTAGGTCTTTGTGGTGGGGTTATAGGCTCCCAGTATGGTATAACGGGCGGCCTATTGAGAAATTAGATAACGATGGGATGCTTAGGGAGTATTTGATCAAAGAAAACGGAGAGGAAGTACTATTAGACTACTCTAACGAAGATCATATGAGGGTTCAAAAAGATTGTCCTGGTGTAGGGTGGTATCAGGATGAATGTGTGTTGGACACTTGGTTTAGTTCGGGTCAATGGGTGTATGCGATACTGCAAAAACATGGGTTAATTAAAACTAGATTTCCAACTGATGTTCTGGTTTCTGCTCATGATATATTGGAAAATTGGGATAGCAGAATGATGATGTTTTCATATTTTAAACACGGAAAAGTGCCATTTAGGCACCTTTTTCTAACTGGGCTTGTCTTGGGAAAGGACGGACAAAAAATGAGTAAGTCTAGGGGAAATATACTGGATATGGATGAAATAACTGAAAAGTATGGCACTGATGCAGTGAGATTAAGTTTTTTTTACCAAAATTCCGCAGGATCAAACTATGCGATAACCGATGATAAGTTGAAAAACTTTAAACAATATGTAAACAAAATCTGGAATGCATCCAAGTTTGTACTAAAGTCCTTTTCTGACAGTACTGATCAGCCATTTAAAAAGGCTGTTGAGACACTTGATTTTTCCAAAAAGTTAATTGATCACATTCAGTCTGTTAGGTCTAATGTGGTTAAAAATATAGAATCCTATGAATTTGGGAGGGCCACCGATACTCTTTATCGCGAGTTTTGGCATACTTTTTGTGATGTGTTCATTGAAGAATCAAAGAAATATCTAAATCCTACACTCGACAAAAAGACAAAGAAAATATTATCTTATCCAGATCCAGCACACAAGAAAGAGGTTTCGAATTTGATGGTTTATGTGTTGAAAATTTATCTTAAACTTCTGCATCCATTTATACCATTCATAACTCAAAGAATATGGTTTGAGGTGCCTTTGGAGGGGGGTGAGACAAAGATTATTTTTTACTCTGATATATAATAGTATATGTAATGTGTAGCCTAATATAGACTTGGAAAGTAAGGTAATAGTGTATTCGTTCTATACATCGCGTATGGTTTGCATATGCATAAAAGTTATCCAGCCAGCACCTACCGCCCGCCCTGTGATTCTAAAGGAAGGAAAAAGCCGTCCTGAGCCAGCTTGTGCTTGCCAGCTCTTGGCTCACCAACCAAGCCTACCTGCCGTAGCCTGCCTGCTAAA
>RFKV01000103.1 GCA_003694175.1 Candidatus Dojkabacteria bacterium
ACGTCGTGTTCGTTAATAGATTTTAGTGCTAACTAAGTTAGGTACAAAGGCTTATACTTACCTCTCATCTTTTCATGATAACTTTTTAATCAAAGTACAGCAAGTAACAAATCAAAATTATTCAAAAGTTTTAAAGTCTAACTTAGAAATCACTTACCCAAAAGTCTTGATTTAGTAAATCGCATGTAATGCTGTGCATCTGACTAGGTTAAAACCTCAATGGTAGACTTATTGTTGTAATTTAGCAAAATGGTAAGCCAATTTTAGCTAACCAAGAGAAAAGATTTAGTTTTATAGATTCAAGTTTTCGGCTATTCTCAGAATTTCGTTATACTTTGCAGTCCGCTCACCTCTGCTTGGAGCCCCAGTTTTAATCTGACCGCAACCTGTTCCTACTGCCAAATGAGCTATGGTAGTATCTTCTGTCTCACCAGATCTATGTGAAACTATATTTTTCCAACCACTTTTCTCACTAGTTTTCATAGCAATTAAAGTTTCTGTCAAAGTTCCAATTTGGTTCAATTTTACCAAGAGTGCATTACAGGCCTTTTCTCGAGAAGCTTTTTCAATTCTAGTCTGATTTGTAACCAGTAGATCATCCCCAACTATTTGTAATTTATCTCCCATTGATTCTGTAAACTTAATCCAACTATCCCAATCATCTTCAGCAAACGGGTCTTCTATACTTAGAATTGGATACTTTTCTGTCCAGTTAACAATTCTACTCATCCACTCCTCAGCATTTAGGTCTCTTTTTTCAGTTTTTAAAGTGTAGGATTTTGTTTCTTCGTTATAAAATTCTGAAGATGCTATGTCTAATGCAAAGAAAACCTCTTCTCCTAACTTATACCTGGTGTTTTCAACTGCAGTTGACACATATTCCAGTGCTTCCTCGTTACTTTCAAAACCAGGAGCAAACCCTCCTTCGTTTCCAACATTAACTGATTTACCTCTACTCTTTAGTAACTTTTCAAGGTGTAAAAAGATTTCGCAGCCAACCTGAAGTTGTTTTTGATATTCAAAATTGGGCATCAGGATCATAAACTCTTGGACGTCTGTACTCCAATTGGCATGTTTTCCTCCATTCATGATGTTAAACATTGGTATTGGCAGTTTAATCTCTGGCTTGCCGTAAAGTTCGTTGAACAATAAATACAATGGTTTATTCTGACTATTCGCAACCGCATGTGCAAATGCAAGTGATATGCCCAGTATTGTATTTGCCCCTAAGTTTGACTTATTTCCTGTCCCATCTCGTTGAATTAACCAACTATCTAAAGCCTCTTGAGTTTCAAAATACTTTCCACTTAGCTCTTCGCTAAGAACTTTAACATTCTGTATGGATTTAAATACAGTCTTACCAAGCCATTTTGACATGTCTCCATCTCTAAGCTCCAATGCTTCATGTGATCCCGTGGATGCTCCACTAGGTACCGCAGCCCTTCCAAATGATCCATCTTCTAAATATAAATCTACTTCCAGGGTTGGGATTGCCCTAGAATCGATAATTTGTCTAGCATGTATTTTTTTTATTTTGTTCATACTTATAAACTAACTTTTGAATATTATCAAAGATCTTAATATTTTAAATTCGGATTCTTGAAAGAAAACTTGAAGTTTTAATCCTGTTTCTACTTGATACTGAGTTTAAAACTTAAAAATTTAAACATTGAATGCCTCTAATCCCGCTAGATGTTTATGTTTACAATTTCATTCCTGACTCATCTCCTATTTTCCAGTAAGCTATTCCCTTAATTCCGTATTCTGCCGCAAGCTCTTTTCTCATCTCAAAACTTCGTTCGGTTGGAAAAACTACTACTCTGTTAACACCTCTGAACGTATATCGACCTATTGATTCTCCCCACTCTTCATTGAAAATTTCGGTGAATTTATAGTTTTTCTTTATTTTCATAATATCAGTATTAAAAAGTGCTACTCCGATTGGCAAATTTTTGGTCTTTTCCGGATCATGGAAAAAGTTTTTAAAATCTATCTTATCGACAATATCTCTTTCTGTCCAGTCGTAGCTATAGGTATGTACCCCAAGTACTATCTTTTCTCTTGGAACTCCTATGTATATTGCGTATTGGATATTTAATTCCAACCAACTAATTGGACCTATTGGTCCAATTATCGTGTTTCCTCCAAATAGTTCATAAGTCATAATTCTCATTTCATCTACTAAATCTGAAATTCTCTTCCAATCTTGAACTTTTCTCGTTTGAGGAAGACTTTCATAAGAAATTTCATTACCCCATTTAGGTAAAACAGTGAAAACTAATTTTTTGTTAATTTGCTTGATTTTTTTGGAAAGATCTTCGAGCATGAAGAAGAATTTATCTTTGTCAGCTAGCTTTATTGATTCATAGTCTAGGTCTATTCCGTCAAATTGATATTTTTTTATTTGTTCTATAATCTGATCATTATGTATGAATATCTTTTCTTTAGTTTCCAACATTTGTCCTAGGTTATTTGAATCGAAATCTTGGATAGTTGGAATGAGGAGTATATTTTTGTCCTTTATAGACTTGTTGATCTTTTCTTTGTTTTTGTCAGAAACTACATGTTTTAAACTTCCATCTGGATTTATAAAATAGTAAACAGGACTTATTGAATCAAATGTTTCGTATTGTTCTTCAAGTGTTTTTATACCGCTGTATATACCCCAGTCAGGTATCCATCCGGCTATATCTAACCTTTCTGTTGACTTTGGTGCTTTTTTAACTGCTTTTATTTTTTCGTGTTCAATGTCTACTTCGGTTTTTTCGGAAATATAGTTTGTTTTTAGAAGAATTTTGGTTTCAACAATCTTTATCGGATTATTGTATATGTAGATCGAACAGGTTAGTAGTGCGATATTTAAGATTAGTAAAAATAGACATAAAAAAAATCTAAACTTTGGACTAATTCTAAGCCTTAAGGTTATCATGAGAAATTATGAC
>RFKV01000104.1 GCA_003694175.1 Candidatus Dojkabacteria bacterium
ATGTAGACCTATTATACATCCGTCTTACCTTATACTTAACGTCACCTAAGATAGTCAGTGATTAATAGACTTAAGATTAACATTTTTTGTGGTTTTAGTGATTTAATTGACCGACAGAGTAAACTACGAATCAGTACTAAACTTAAAAAACCGTCTTTGAAAAAATATTAATGTTGAGGGAAATTCAACCAGGTGAACTTTAACAAGTCGATTTCCTGGGTATTAAAATCCATTCGTAAACTTTGTGATGTCTAAAAACAAGTTTTCTGTTGGGCAGCTTCATTTAAAGACAAAACACTCATTTGTTTTTGTTATCGAGATACCCAGGTTACAAAACATTAACGCTTAGAATACTGCTGAGACTTTCTCGCTTTTCTCATCCCTGTCTTTTTACTTTCCACCATTCTTGGATCTCGGGTAGTCAATTTCTTTTGTTTGAGCATCTTCTTTAACTCTGGGTTCATCAAAATCAAAGCTCTAGAGATCCCTAATCTGGCAGCTTCCAATTGAGCCATAACTCCACCGCCTTTGGAAACTATAGTAAAGTGAAAATCATCTATATCTAATCCGCACACTTCAAATGGTTCAGATATTAGTTTTTTATGGTACAAATCTTTGTAAACAGAAGAGAATGGCTTCCCGTTAAATTTAGATTCGCCTTTACCTTCGTAGAGTCTGACTGTCGCTGTTGCCGTCTTTCTTCTTCCTACTGCATAGTAATATTCCTTATCCATAAAAACTTAGTATTAACCTATCTTAACAGTTAAAGAATCTTGAGCTTTGTGAGGGTGATCACTAGTTCTGTAGATGTATAAATTAGCCAACATTTCCCTGGACCGTTTGTTTTTTGGTAACATACCCTTAACTGCTTTCATAACTACTTTGGTCGAATCTTTTTTCATTTGTTCCTTAAGTGAAATAAATCTAAGACCACCTGGATACCCAGAATAGCTTTTGTAATATTTTGATAATGCTCTTTTAGGAGTTATATCTAATTTATCTGTGTTTATAACTATTACCTTATGTCTTGGGATTAAGTTTCTCCTATAAAACGGATCATTTTTATGCTGAAGTATGTGAGCAATCATAGTTGACAGAACACCTAGCCTTTTGTTAGAGGCATCTATCAAAAACCACCTTTCCTCTATTTGCGATTGTTTTATTCTAGTTACGTTCATCATAATATTTGTTTATTTACTTTTATTTGCCTTTTCTAAAACTTTTGATATTCGAGACTTTCTTTCTTTACTAAAGTCTTTGATCGAACTAAACATCACATACGCCATTTTGGAGTTGTCCCCAACCCTATTGCTAGTTTTTATAACCCTTAAATATCCAGAGTTTCTATCACCCATGTACTGCTTTACAATTTGCATAAACCTATCAATAGACCTCTTGTTCGAACCAAAAAAAGATTTAATCTTATTTAAACCACTATTTTCCCCTGATTTGGCATGTGTTACCAATCTGTCAAATACACTGCTTAGTACCTTAGCTTTGTGCAACGTTGTCATTATTTTTTTCTTTATGATTAAGTCAAGAATCTGTGATCTCACAATCGACCTAGTGTGCTCTGCATCCTTTCCATTCATTCTAATTTTCTTTATACCTTTATTCATAGAATCTACTTTAACTTTATGTTGTTTTTTCTAATTATCTCTAACAACTCCTGATAAGACTTACTTCCTAAACCTTTGATCTGTGCAACCTCTTCTTCTGACATTCCGGACAACTTGTTCAGATCATCTATTCCAGCTTTAACCAAAGCATTAGCAATTCTTGTTGATAAATTCATCTCAGAAACAGGGAGCGGTTTTCTGATGTCAGTTAAACTTTCCTTTAGGGTTTCTTCTTTAGATTTCTCGTTCAGCTCTAAAGCTTTAGAGTTGTTTTGTACCAACAACTCTTTTGATAAACTCTTCAAATGGCTAAAACCTTCACTCAGAGTGTCTATTGCTATAACAAGCGACTCTTCTGGAGAGATTGTACCATTTGTCCTTATATTGATTACCAATTCATCAAGTTCAGTATCTTTACCCACTCTAACAGAGTTTACATTGTAGTTAACTAGTTTCACAGGACAGAAATAAGCATCCAGCGGGATTGACTCTACTTCATCCCTGTCCGAACTTTTTTGCTGTAAGTATCCATAACCTCTTTCAATTTTAACACTGATCTCTAATTCTTTATCATCTGTCAGTTTAGTAATTACGTAGTCTGGATTAACTATTTCAACCACTGAATTTTTTTCAAAATCTGAAGCCAATACGTCAACCACCTTCCCTTTAACACCTTTTTTCTTTAAAGTCAGCCAAACTGGCTCAAGCACTGATACTTTAAATGCAATATTTTTAAGAGACAAAAGTATCGTCAAAACATCATCAGCTAGTCCCTCAATAACAGAATACTCGTGTTGTACTCCATTTACTTTTACGGATGTTATTCCATAACCCGGGATTGAGGAAAGAAGAGTCCTTCTTAACACGGTTCCTAATGTCGCGCCATATCCTTTAGGAAGCGGAGAAATACTGAACTCACATTCATTACCCTGTCCTTTTATCTTCTGAATATTTGAGTTTTTTAAAAGAGATATCATATTTTCAACAAGATAAACATATTTAAAATTAGGTTAAGTTAAACTACTTAGAGTATAATTCTACGATAAGTCTTTCGTTTATTGACGCATCGATATCACTCCTTTCCGGCATACTTAATATAACACCGCCCTTGTCGATTTGTTTTAACCATTTCGGAATGGTCAAACCTACCACCGACGACTCTATCACACCAACAATAGGTGAGTTTGCAAACTTTTCACTTATTTGCACCGTATCCCCCACCTTTAAGTTTGTTGAAGGTATGTTGTGAATTTTACCGTTCAGCTTAACGTGCCCATGACTAACAAATTGCCTAGCCTGAGCTCTTGTTAGGGCAAGACCAAGTCTGTACAAAACGTTGTCTATCCTTGTCTCTAGCAACTGAAGCAGTAAAAGCCCTGTATCACCTCTTGCCTTGACTGCCATATTGTAAAACTTTTTGAACTGAGACTCAGACATTCCAAACATTCTCTTCACCTTTTGTTTTTCTCTAAACTGTAAAGAGTACTCCGAGGGCCTTTTTTTTAAAACAGGAAACTGTCCTGGAAGACCAGGTCTTCTTCTCCACTTCTGTGTTGTACCCAGAACGGTAAAACCTTCTCTCCTGTTTATTTTCCATTTTGGACCTGTATATCTCATACTTTCATTCTAATATTCTAACTTTTTCATTTCTTTGGTTTTTTCCTAGGTTTGCAGCCTCCATGTGGAATTGGGGTTACATCAAGTAATGAAGTAATCTTCATTCCCCCGTCTCTAATACCCCTTATCGCAGCTTGTCTACCAATTCCTACACCATTTACTATCACATCAGCTTCTTTGGCACCCTTACTAATTGCTTTTACAGCAGCATCTAAACCGGCTTGAGTTGATGCGTACGCAGTACTTTTTTTGCTACCCTTAAAACCCACAATTCCACAAGAACTTGAACATATCGTGTTACCTTCTAAATCAGTTACCGTAACAATTGTGTTGTTATAATTGGCCCTCACCCGAAAAAGTACTTTTGGAGAGGATAAAGTTACCTTCCTTTTCCTCTTTAATTCTTTTTTCTTTGCTATTATTTTTTTATCCGCCATAAAATCTTTCTGCAAATAATTCAACCTTCATTAATATTAGTTTCGCTTTTCTTTTATTTCTTACTTAGTTTCGGAATCAGCCCTCCTACAGGTTTAGACTTACCTTTCCTTGTTCTGGCATTGCTTCTGGTGTTTTGCCCTCTGACTGGCAAACCTGCCTTATGTCTTAACCCACGATAGCACTTAATATCTTTTAATCTTTTAATCGATTTGAATTCTAGTTGCCTGACTTGTCCCTCTACTGGTATGTTTGCATCTATGTACTCGTTCAATTTTGTAACTTCTTCCTGAGTCAAGTCTCTCACTCTTTTTTCCCTGTCCAGCCCTGTTGACATGATTATTTTCTCAGACAAAGTCGGACCTATACCATATATGTACCTCAGTCCAACAAAAAGCTTTTTTGTGTTCGGCACGTCTACACCTGCAATTCTAGCCATTTCTGATTAAATAAATTTACCCTTGTCTTTGCTTATGCTTTGGATTAACTTTACAATAAACGTAATAAGTAGGTCTAACCTCCAACTTACCATTTAACCTCTTAAATTTGTTCCTTTTGACAATGTAGCAATGTATACACCTTTTTTTTATGCTTGACTTCACTTTCATAAACTTAATTTCAAACAACTTGATCTCTTTTGGTATTTCTATAAACTATAACCCCAGAGTTTATATCATAAAGACTCACTTCCACTTGAACTTCATCATGTCTTCTTAATTGAATAAGCTTTTTTTTCATTTTTCCTGATACACTGCACCTTAAACGCAGCGGTAATTCAACTAAATTTCCTTTTTCATCAGTATGTTTAAACACTGCTTGAACAACGTAAAACATGTTTGGCAACTCCTCAACCACAACACCAGTCAAAACGACCTTTTTTTCTTTTTTTAACTTTTCTTTACTCTTCACTTAAACCTTCGAAATTTAAATCCAAGAAACCTAAACAAATTAGGTTTTTCAATTTACATTTTAAAGTCTACAAATCTCTATAAAACAAATACAACTTAGGGATTATAACAAAAAGCTAGCACGTCATCAATAAAATTTATTTTTTCTGTTTTTTCCTTTTTTTAAAGATATTCCCG
>RFKV01000105.1 GCA_003694175.1 Candidatus Dojkabacteria bacterium
GAGTAGAACCGTGAAATAATACACCACTCAACGGTAAAAGCTTCATTTTTAATTTTTAAGTTGACTAGTTTATAAAACACAGTTTAATTGATACTGTAATCTGAAAAGATCATAGAATACAAATTCATAAAAAGTCCGATGGCTTCTAAACAAAGATTCAGTTACCCTAAAAAACTCCAATCTGATCAATTAATTCAAATCTATTTCTTACCTTTTCCCAAAACTTCTTACTGAGACTTTGTGTAAATTTACCTTTCCCACTTCTATCACTTAGACCACATAAAATATTTTCATACGTAGAAATCATTTTTAAAATTTGTTCGCCTACCTTGTGGAACTCTTCGACATACTCTCCTTCTTTTACAGAATTTGACAACTCGTCAAATTTCTTGATTAATTTTTCATTTTGTTCTAGCATGTCTCTAAATACTTTCTCTACTTTTATCATAAAGAACTTATAAAACATAGATTATCTATATTTTGGTAGAATCAATCCGATTAGATTAATGTAAAAATTGCACCTGACAAAGGACTTAAACCTAGACAAACTCATTAGATTTATTGTCGGCATAGCTACCCTGGCAGCACTGGTAATAATGCCTAATCTACAAAACACACACCTCGGGGCAAGAGGATACGAAATAGCAAAAGTCAACGGAATCAAAGTTTACAGCTTTATTCTCATTTTGCTTTTTATCCTCTATTCACTTAACAAGATTACCAAAAGAATAAAGAAAACAAAACAGAATCTCAGTTTATTTATTAAACCAAATCTCAGACCAAAAAAGTTTCAAATTCTACTGACTCTGATTGTTATAGCTAATTTAATTTTATCCAATTTTACGTCCAAATACCAAGATTTGTCTATATATGGAAATTTCTGGCGTGAGCAAGGATTAATTACTTACCTACTTTTACTTGCTGGAATTTTAGTATTCTACTTTTTTTCAAATAGTTGGTCAGTTAATTTTGTACTGATAGGTTTTTTAATGAGCGGTATATTACAGTCAATTATTATGATATCCCAAATACACAAATTCATTGACTCGAATGGATTCGAATATATATTCAATGGCTACCACGTGAACGGTGGTTACGGTCAAACTAATTTCGTAACCTACACCACCTCAACCAGTTTAATTATTTTAGTTAATCTAATCAAAAATGTTAAAATATGTAATATTTATAGGTTGCTATACAGCTTGTTTCTCTCTTCCCTTCTTTCTTTGGTTATTTTGGCCACAATTTTTTCTGGATCTATCTGGACGATCGTGTCGCTATTACTTGTTTCTGTAGTTTATTTAATTTACAAAGTTAGTTCTAAACTCAGAATTTCTCTCAAATTTATAAACAACTCGCTTAAGGTCTTTTTGATCTTTTTAATTATTTTACCAGTCGTACTTACAGTTTTGAGACTTCACACGTTAGAAATAATAGCTAATCTAAGATTCCAAATATGGGATTCTGTAATTAACTATGTCTTAACATATGACTTAAAAAATTTTATACTAGGAATCGGTTTTGATTCACTTGGAGATTGGTTTAGATATTTAAACCAAGTTCCTGGCTACTACGTTGATAGAGCTCACAACATATTTCTGGATACTTGGCTTTCTGGGGGCATACTTTCAACCATTGCACTTACCTTTATTGTAACCAGAAGCATTCGAATCGATTACACTAAGCATAAATCTAACCTTGTTTCTTTAATCATAGTTTTTTGGATTATAAAGCTTGTGATCAACGAGTTTTCCATATGCAACATTTTAGAATTTTTCGTACTATTATCATGTGGATTTTTAATGAACAACAAAAGAAACTCTTTAAATGATCTCAGATAGTACCTTGTATACCTCTTCCGGAGATTTAGATGCGTCAACTTTAAAGAGAATGTTTCTTTTGTGGTACTCCTCTAAAATTTCAGTAATGTGCTTGTGAAAATCTGACAAACGTGCTTTGATGGATTCTGGATTATCGTCTTGACGTCTGGTTAAAATTCCTCCACAACTTTGACAAACATATGTTGCACTTTCGTCAAAGTTTTTTATTGTTGAATTTTTTAAACACTTTGAACATCTCACCCTGCTTGACATTCTTTCTATTGCAATTTCATCAGAAAGTTCAAAATAAACAACTTTATCTAACTTTTTGTTCGACTTGAATAGCACAAAATCTAAAAGGTCAATTTGAGAAAATCTTCTTACTACTCCGGAAAATATTACTTTATCATTACCAATATGTTCAATGTAAATTTGTAACAAACCAAACACAAAAGAATCAGACAAAAAACCTTTCTGCATGGAAAGTCTAACAATTCTGTGAATTTCGTTATCTCCTTCCGATATCAACCTAAGTAAATCACCCGTTGAAACTCTTAGATATCCTTTATTAGCGACAAATTTTTCAGCTTGAGTATCTTTTCCTGACCCTGACGGACCTATAAATAAAACGTTCATATGTTGTTAGTCAACAAAGTTAAACTATAAAATGGCAATTAACACTGCTCCTAATAAAAATAGTAGTGAAGCAAAAGTTAACACCGATGAAGCTTGAACAAGACGATTTAAAAGATAACTGTCCATAGAAAAATTTGGGTAAAAGTAGCCAAATAAAAAACCTGATAATAATCCGCCTAAGTGGGCAAAGTGATTTATGTTTATGTAAGTCGAACCAAAAAATAAAAGAGATATTGGTAAAAGTATGCTTAATAGTAGATCATTTATATTCAGTGGAAAAGGAACAGAATTAAGCTTGTAAAAAATCGTACAACCAAATAGAAAACCAAATAAACCAAATATAGATCCAGATGCTCCAATAGATGCAAATTGAGTTCTAGAAATAAGAAAAAATACTATCGAAAAAATAGAAGAAAAAATACCAGAAATTACATAAATTGGCCAAATAACCCTTTGGCCAAAGATAGTATTGATAGTCTTTGCAAGTTGATAGAACGCAAACATGTTTAAAAAAATATGTAACAAGTCTACATGTACAAAATTAGCTGTTAACAGTTCCCATAAACGTAAGTCCGGTACTGTTTTGTCTGAAACTGCACCCATCAAGTTAACCAGCTGCAATCTATCTATATCAAAACCAAACAGAATTAGTATTAAAGATGCAAAAACGTACAAAACAATGTTTATTGAAAGTATAACTAAAAAAGGATTGTTATAAATTATTTTCATGAAAAAATTATAAAAACTCAACGATTGAATCTATTTGCTCAATAAAACTCTTTGAGTCAAAGTTCAAAGGAAGATAAAGGTTTTTAAATTCTTGAGATTTAATCAAATCCTGCCTACTGACAAATATATCTCTCACACCTTCGGCCAACCTGTACTTAGGATTAGAAACTTTTTCAACTTTTGCATTCTTTGAGATAACAAAATAGGCCATTCCTCTCTCCTTTCTTAACAAGCTGTAATCAATAGGATCCGAACCAGTCCTTGAAAATCTAGAGAACACTACAGGTTCAGTGCCTTTGTTTATAAAAGTATAAAAATATCCAGATGGTATGAAAAGAGTATCACCAGGTTTACAATCAACAATCTTAATATCGTCAACTTTTGTAAATACAGAACCTATATAATCAGCGTTGAGTTGGTGCTTTTGAATTATTACCACCAATTCACCATGGTAACATTGTATTACGCTGTCGTAATTATTTTCAGAACTATTTGAGTAATAAATATGAGACTTTATAAATTCGATACCAAGCAGACCACACGGTATCAAATACAAATCGAAATAAAAGCCTTTTTCAGTAAAAACAGGAGACAATAAATTCTTGTACTTTCGATAAACTCTCTGGGGATATTGTATATGTTTGTTTAACAGTACAGGAAAAAGATCTTTTAAGGAAACTATTAAATCATCCTTAAAACTACTCGAACCATCTACTTCAAAAACCAACCTATTTTTTTTTGTGTCCAAAAAAAGGTAAAAACCCGCGAAAGAAGATAAATCTAACATTGACAATATAACTTCAATACCTTAAAAC
>RFKV01000106.1 GCA_003694175.1 Candidatus Dojkabacteria bacterium
ATATCACTTAGTATCTTCTGGGCTTGTTGCTGATCACTCCAATCGTATTCGACCGTTCCAAAACACATACTCTTTTCATGTCCTTTACCACAGATAACCAGTGTATCATTGTCTTCACAGTCGTGAATTGCAGATTTTATAGCCTCAAATCTATCCAACAGCTCTCCCTTTTGAAAGACTTTTACCTCTTTACCGTTGCTGAGGGTTGCCTCTGCATAATCTTTTTGGTAGATCTCTTGAATCTTTTCGTTTGTAAAACCAATTCCTCTCAAAATCTCAGAATTTATATCCCTTAAAGACTCAGTTCTAGGATCCTCAGGTGCTATGTAAATAGCATCTGCATAACAAGCTGCAGCCTCACCCATATGAAATCTCTTTTTTTTATCCCTCATTCCCGCGCAGCCGAAAACAACTCTAAGCTTTCCTCCTTCACTAAGGTTTTTTTTGAGATGGGTAAGTAAACTGTTCAGTCCATTAGCAGTATGTGCAAAGTCAACAATCACTTTAAATGGCTTGTTCTGTAGGATTTCCATCCTACCTTTTACGCCAGTAAAAGTTTTAAGGGTATTTATAGCATCATTCAACTTCTCGGGCAGCAATATATTTATCACATTAAGAGCGCAATTTGCATTTTGTAAATTGTAGCTAGTGTTTAGGACGTCGCTTAGTTCAACATTTTTGTAGCTTTTCGAAACAAACTTAACATTCTTTGTTTTAGCTAATTCAGATAAATTTAAGAAGCTCGGATCAAACTCATTTAAAACAAGAGTTCCATCAGACTTTAAGTGCTCAGTAAAAATTCTGGTTTTGGCATTAAAGTAATTTTCCCAAGTTCCATGATAGTCAAGATGTTCTGATGTAATGTTGGTTATAACAGACACGTCAAAATAAGCTCCAGCTAAACGTCCCATTGCAAGACCGTGAGAAGTTGCTTCAATAATTACATAATCTACACTAATAAAATCACTGGAAGTTAAAATGTTAAAAATTTCCTGAGATGTCGGGGTTGTAGTGTGAAGTCCTGTATCAAAAACTTTATCATTCACAACTATGCCTAAAGTAGTAATCATTCCAACGCTGAAACCTAAATTTTTTAGAATATGGTAAATCATGCTACAGGTCGTTGTTTTACCGTCAGTGCCAGTTACAGCAATAAATTTCTTTCTATTCCAGTCTAAATTAAACAGCGGGGCCATGTTAGATTTCAAGAATGCATCCTTCTCAGAATCACTCATCTGTCCAAACTTATACCGTTTAACTAAAAGATCGTACAGATGACCAACTTCGTATTTTTCTACATCATCGCAATCTTCAAAAAAATTACGCTCCGGATGTTCTTTGGGTATAGCACTCGAATATATATATAAATCTATACTCCCTATTGATCTTATGTGATCGACATTACCTGGAGAGTAGACAATGTTTACGCCAAGTCTTTCTAATTCTTCCGTTCTTGTGGTCCTGGCTATGTCAGAGCCATAAACAACAAACTTTTGTAAAGCATAGAACTTAGCAAGATAGTAACAACCTGAGCCACCCACACCAGATACATAAACTCTCATCATAGTTTTTAGGATAAAAAAACTTTCTAGTTAAGCTTCGATTGGCGTGATTATACTAGTTTCCTTTTTTACTTAAAACCCTATTGAATCGAAATTAAAACAAAAAATTTAACACTTAGATGTTTAGTCTCTTTATCTAACCTCTAATACATAAATAGACTACTCTGTCAAAGATTGAACACAGATTTCTTACCATATTATCTATTAATACATTATCAAGATTTGACACTCTTGTTTACAACTCGTGAATATGTATAAATGCAAGGGGTTGAAAATTAATCACTAAATTCAAGTTTAAGTTCTTTCTTAATTCTCTCAATTTCATCCCTTACAGCCTGACTCTGTGACTTTAGATCTAATCCCAAAAACTCAAGTACAAGCCTTATATTCATTTCATCATGCCTTTGTTTAGAACATGGTATAGGGTAAATCATCCAGATTTGTTTTGAAAAATCAAATGTTTTATTTGTTAAGGTAAAGTCATTTGGAAGTATGTATTCATTTTGAGAATATTCTAGTTCTAAGGTATAAAAGCCTTGTTTATTTAAATTGCTAATCTGAAAGTAAACCAAATGATCTGGCGAGTTTTGGTAAAAGCTGTAACTTTTCTCTGAGGCCAAAATCCGATTTAATTTCGCACGATTCCAGCAAAATTGATCTTCGGAGGATAAGGCCTTCAAATAAAGAATTGGTTTCCTGTAGTTAATAACTCCAGGTAACAATTTAACTAAACTAATTATTGAATTAATCTCAAATACTTGATAGGAATAAGTCAACGCTTCAAAATGGCCAAGTTTGGTACCAAAAAATTTGTTATTTTCTTCAATAACTTTCTCAGCTAAATCAAGATTAATTAGCAAATATTTATCCTCAGTCGGGTATTTAAATATAGTGTTTTTGTAGATGAATACTGTTAAAATCAGAGATACAAATAACGACGATGCAAACAATGAGGC
>RFKV01000107.1 GCA_003694175.1 Candidatus Dojkabacteria bacterium
ACTTATTTTATTTTATTTTTACTAGTATTTTATATAAAAAGCACAATTAGACCACCTAAACAACCCTCAAGTATTGTAAGCCAAGCAGTAAAGAATTTCCTTGTCCCGATAGTTCATTGCAAGCGAATGATCTAACTGGGATTATAAAGTAACGTAAAGTTAACGAGCGAAAAGGAGTTAATTATTCGTAAAATTTTAGGTTTCTCAATCAATCAATCAATGATTTGGAGCGAGATTCACAAGAACTTTCCCCAGGGCGGCTAGACCGCTCTGAGTTGACGCGAATGAATCAGAAGAAACTAACTTCGCTGTAGGAGTTTTTTTTTGTTTGAATACTTGTTTAAACAAGTTGAGATTGTCAGCGGAATTATATCTGAGTATACTCGAAACAACCCGAAAGCGGAAAAATTAAATTTAGTGATGGAGGTTGTCGAGAATGACATCAAAAAAAATAAAATTTGTCTTTATCTGAATCTGATAAACATAAACAATTGAACGAGAACGAAATTATTCAGGTAGTAGTAAGCTTAAAGTATTACATTGTACTCATGTTAAACATAGCTTCAATCCATCCGGATCTACTTAAATCTATAAAAGACGCAATGGTCGATTATGAATCTAACTCGTTCAGGGAGTTATTCAACAAACTCAATGACTTACAAAAAAGACAATTGATTAACTATCTGAACAAAAGGTCCTAGAGCATAAATGAATTTCTTGCTTTTTTGTGGTTGCTAAGCATACTTGGAAAAGATAGCGTAATTGATGCCAAAAGTTTTAAGATGAACACTACAGTGGAGGTTACCTCTCGGACATAGCCACTAGTCCTCTCTTTGAAAGATTACCGGCTAATAATAGTATTTTGGCTGGAATTACCCAAAAAACGTAGGTAGTTTGCGTCTATCCCTCTGTTAGGTTATATCCACATCTAAGCTATTCGGTAATATTGGGTTTTCTATGTTTAGTTCGAAAGCAGAGCTACGAGGTTTACTGCTCAAATACTACAGCCGACCATGGTTGTGGTTCAAAAGGATGGATTATGTCTGGTTTGCCATTTGAACTGTTAGCTTCACCCCCTTTAGATAAAAGAATAAATAGAATTAATGAAACTCCTGCAATTAACTTTAAAAGTTTTATCTTTGGATTTAGAGATAAATTCTTTTTAATTTCCTCAAACATACACAGCCATGCACTTTGAATAAACTCATCCCGTGACAAATTAAAACCTAGATTGTGTAATGAATTTTGAATTGCTTCACCTATGTTCGTAATAATTTCATTTAATGTTTTCAAATCATCTCTACTCTGCAATTCATCATAAGATGAAGTGACTTTATTAATTAAAGCATTTAGAAAAAAGCATGCCAAGTAAAGCTTTTGCACTCTGTTATCACCTTCAATTCTATGAATATAAGAAGTAACATTAGGCTCAAAATTTGAATCTGAATTACTCCCTATCTGAGATATCAAAGTATCCAACAACTGAATCGCATCAGTTAGCAGGCTTGTATACTCTACTACTCCACGCGCATTAGCTGTACGCAAAGCTCTTTTAAGTTTTTCTGCAAAGCCCAATACACCAACCTGAGACTCCGGAGACTTATGACTAGTAATTATGTCTAGTTTTATCTCGCCTAACAAAATCTCAGTCAATCCAGAAATTAACTGTCTAAAGTCTAAATTATCCCCTCTATTTGCTTCATACAAATCCAATATTTGCTTAAGTTGTTCATGAACTGGTACTGGTAGTCTATCAGTTGTTTGCGAACCCTGATCTTTACCACCATCTATTAACTTACGGCCATTAAACGGATTCATCACGACCAAACTAACAAACAAACGTGTTGTATTTTACTAAAAAAAACTAAAAAAATCAATAACTGCAATTTTCAATGGCTTAATTTAAAATCCCCAATATCCTTCATTTCGTCACTCAATAATACTTTTGTTTGTTTGTGGATATTAAGCAACTTTTAAATAAACAAAAATATTAATTTACAACTCTTAGTTGAACAAGGAAATAATTTTCTTAATAAATTCCAAGTTTTAAGTTCCAAGCAAATTATCATGTAAAAAATATATAATTTAGATCCCATAGTATAATTTAGTGTTGGACTTTCGATACTGCAAAGATAACATTTAATAATAAAGAAATTTACCAAACAAAATAAATTACTAGCCAAGTATGAGACTAACAGCCGGATATTTTTTAATATCTAAATCGTTTAAAACTCTTGCCATTATTGTTTCGATCAAAAATTATCATTGCTTTAGTTGTCTACTGAGATATATTACACTTAGTTAATGTTGTTTACATTTTTCAAAGTGGCTTAGTTAGAGATAACCAGACACTTTTGTAATTCTTTCTTGTTGGGATGATACCTAAACATTCCACCCAACGTCAGGACACTAAGCAATTTAATCAACGAAATGAAAATTTATCACAGCCAAATCAAAAGCTTAAATAATTCGTAAGTCATTCCATTTATATCTACAATCTAATTATTCTCTTCATGGAACTTGTTTTTACTCAAATGATCAAATAATCCACACAACTAAATCAACGAGAATGCGAAGAAATTATAAGACATCGCTAACTATCTAAATCCTAAAATTTGTAAATGAAAAAAGACTAATTAACTCTTAAATGTAGCAGACTTTTGTCCTCCGATTATACAAAGTCTAATTTGGTTAGTTTATAGACTAAATATCCAACTGATTGTATCAGGTCTAAAACTGCTATTTCAAAGTTTTACTACATTGATAAACAACAAACAAAGTTAAACTAATTAATCGTTAGAATATTTAATAAATTCTAATCCCAGAGTACTTCATGTATCGGAATACGTAATCAAAGGATTGGACTACTTATTAAGAAATTTCTGCAATTTGATAAATAACAATTTGTTTTTATCAAGTTCTCATTCTTTTTTTGCTTAGTTTCAAATTCACTGGACCTGTTACCCAGTGTGATCTACCTTGTGATATATGCAACTCCTGTTGTGCAAACACTAGATAAAATCTATCTGCAAAAAACATTAATACTCATTTCAAAAAGATCCCCAAAATTTCCCGATCGTTTCAAAATATATGTTCACCTCACATTCACCGTTTGTGACTGTAGGTTTGGAACCTTAAATTTGAGGAAATAAACTAAAATATAATATTACTTAATCCATGACCACCTCTTCAAAAATCCTTCTTGATGCATCTAGTATTAATGACTCCTTGGATTTCTTAACCACAACATCTGCAGGTAGATCCGTCCAAAACTTACCAGCTAAGAGCTGCTTCTTAGCAAAAATCAGATTCTGATAGAGTAAATCGCTGCTTAAAGTCTCATTTTGTTCCAGAATCTTTGCTAGTCCTATCTGTTGAGCAAACTCAGCATTTTTCTGCTGCTCGTTTTTCAATGACCAAGGTATGGGTATGAGTATACACATTTTTCCTAATACTAGAAACTCATAGACACTATTTGCTCCAGCCCTTGATACTATTACTGAAGATTTATTCAATGCCTCTCCTATTTCATCCCTACCAATATAATCTCTAACAACATACCTAATCTGCTTCTCAGCTGGTAGTCTCTTCTGAATATCCAAAGCTTTTAAATAGTCACCTGTCACTGTACTATTTCCTGTTTGATGAATCACATTAAAGTTATCCAAAATCAAAATTAGCTTATCAAAAATCAGTTTATTAATTACATTTGATCCTTGATTCCCACCAGTTACAAGCAAAATAGGTTTTGACTCATCAAAATCTTTCGTTAATGTGTTTGACTTAATAATAAACACTTCTTTTCGGATTGGATTACCTGTCAGTATCCACTTTTTACCTCTTTTTGGTGTTGTTGGCCAGGAGACAAAAACTTTCTTCGCCAAAATCGAAATAAAATTATTAGCAAATCCTGAAACTACTGTTTGTTCATGTGTGTACACAGGTATAAAAAGCATTCTTGCAGCAATCGCCACTGGCACAGCCAAAAAACCACCAAAAGACAAAACCACAGACGGTCTACTTCTCATAAAAAATATTAATACTTTCAAGCAAGCAAAAACTACCTTTAATAGGTTAAAAACTAAGAACAAAATCCATAACCCTCCACCTTCTTTTTGAAGTTTTCCAGAATCAAGAACATAATGAAATATCGAGGGATCCTGGCTAATTGTTTGATATTCAACTGAAGGGACTTTATTACCCTTTTGGTTGTACTTTTGCCCTATCCAAACAAAGTTTGAAAAACCATTTTTTTTGAACTCTGAAAGCACAGCAATAGCAGGGGACATATGTCCACCTACAATCACTAGTTTGGATTTTGGATTTAATCTATTCTTCACTGTATTTTTCTTTCTTTTTTCTTGATCTAAGGAAATAAGCTAAAACACCGACAGAAGCTATTATACCTGCCATAATAAAACCAGAACCATTAACAACCCAAAACCTGCTACCTTGATCAATGAGAATAAAATCGGGAGCTTTAGTCTTGCCTATTATCTCCGAGATATTTATACTTGCCTTAGAAAGCCACTCTATACAAGCAGACAATACTGAAGATAACCCTAGTACAAAAGGTGAATCTGCACCACCGAGAAGTCTTACGAATTCATCAGAAATGAATTCAGCATCGGAAAACGCAACAATTTTTCCGGCATTATCATTTTCGTAACTAACTCCTATGTATCTAGTTTCATAGTTCTTATCTTCTGTATAAGCTTGATTATTAATATCTTCTTTATAGGTCTGATTATTATACTTTGAGATTTCAGTTATTGATTTTGCTTTGGTTGAAGTTACATAAATTGGTTTAATTTTTTCATTCCCCAAATCAAGTTTAAACGAAGAAGGCAAACGTAAAGTCACCTTACTTCCTATTTTCAGATTTTGCTTAGCAAAATCTGTTGGAATAATAATCGGGAACTCTGGCAAAGGTTGAATAAAAAAATCACGATAAATGTATTGGCTGCT
This sequence comes from Candidatus Dojkabacteria bacterium, assembly GCA_003694175.1. GTDB lineage: Bacteria > Patescibacteriota > Dojkabacteria > J137 > J137 > J137. The sequence goes on from RFKV01000107.1 coordinate 4,969, forward strand.
TAGGTAATCTAGCACAAAATCAGTGTTTAGTTCTATACCAAAATCTTTAAATAGATCTAAGTTTGCGCCTTGATTTAACGATAAACCAGTCTGATCTGAGTAAATTACTGGGTCAAAAAAAATCAATACGGATCCCCCACTTCTAACATACTCCCTAAGCTTGTTTTTCATACCATCACCGAAATCCTCAGATGGACCAACTATAATCAAACTAGAAAACTTACTTAAATCAGTATTTTCATCAATCACTAAGTCCGTAAACTCAAAAAAATCACTTAAAACAAAAGGAATTTGAGTAAAACCTGACTTGTAGTTTGCCAACACTTTGTTCTCAACTATACCAACAACAGGTCGTTCAATCTTAGCAATTTGCATTATACTTCTGGTTATTCTGAACTCAAGGTTTGACACGTCCTGCGATAAGTTAAAACCATTTTTTGTACCATCATATTCAAAACCAATTCCAACAATTATGGCCTTGGTTTCTATAGATCCGAAATTGGTAACTATAGAATTTTGTGGAAATACGTTGTACTGCGACGCTTCAGTTTGTTTTGATTGATCACTTAAATCAAAATCAACAAAACTTAAATTTACCTTACCTGGATTATTTGCCTTGTAGTCTCTCAGTAAGTTGCTTGCCCTAACAACTAACGGTTGAAGTTCTAATGGAACGTTGTTTGATACAAAAAATGTAATTGAAATAGGTTTTTGTAGTTTGGACAACACGAGAGATGTTTGAAGTGATAACGTATATAGCTTTTGACTCGTTAGATCTAATCTCAAATTAAGAAAAGGGGTGAGATAGGCAGTTGATATAAAAACGGCAAGGAAAACAATTGATATTCCGGCAATTTTAGTGAAAGATTTACTTGAGCTTGGGTACCTCCATGAAGCAACAACAAGTCTCGTAACTACCACAAAAAGTAAAGAGAACGATAAAAAGTAAGCAATATCTGAAATATCAAAAATTCCTCGGGAAACAGACTGGTATCTAGCCAGAGGGCTCAACCAGTAAAATACTTGTTGTAGCCTTAGAGGCACAACTGTCAAAATCGGTGATCCAATTAACATCAAGATAGATATTGTGACAATTGTTGAAACAAACGAAATTATTTCACTTTTGAAAAGAGATGATAAACACACTCCTACGCTAACAAAAGCAACTGCAATTAGAATTGAACCCAAGTATTGAGTAAATAATTGGCCAGAATCAAGAGAACCAAAAGAACTTAGAATGAAAACTTTAGGTAAAGTAAGCAGGATTAGAACAGTTACAAATATAGACAAACTTAATACTTTGCCTAGTACGTATTCAAACTCTGTTATTGGTTGAGTTAGAATATACTCAATGTTGCCATTTTGCCTTTCCTTTGAAACCGATGACATTGTAATAGCCGGAACAATAACGATTAACGCCAATGCTATTGAGCTAAAAAGATTAGTTAAATCTGTCGTCGGAGCAGACATGTAGACGTATACATTGTAGAAGAGAAGAAAACAGATAAACAAAAATAAACCCGCAACTCCATAACTTACAGGATTGTAGAATAACGACCTCAACTCTTTCTTAACTAGTACAAAAACTTTAGATGGCCTAAAATATAAGAAAACAAACATATTTCGAAGCTTTCCTAGAGATTCAAACACCAATTCATAAATCTTTAAAAACCTCCTAAACCTCAACTTCGGAATTCTAACTACTAAAATCCCAGTTTTTAAAAACTTAGGTTTAAAATTTTTAATCCTCAAGATCTTTGATTTAAATCTCAATGCAAAAGCCTTGCTTAATCTACTCAATCCAAAAATACTATAAAATCTAAACTTTTTCCTATTTTTTCATCCTCCTTCTTCTCCATATCGTTTCCCTTCCCAACTTTATCCTCACAACC
>RFKV01000108.1 GCA_003694175.1 Candidatus Dojkabacteria bacterium
AAGAAGAGATCATAGTAAACTTAACTAAGTGGAAGAAAGTGGCAAAAAGTGGTGTTATTTTTAGCTTTAGCTTAAGTTAAATATGTTCATAGGTGAATATAGCACCACTATTGGAGATAAGAATAGGATTTTAATACCAAAAAGACTTAGAGACGAGATACAGGGTAGAGTCATCATTACTAGAGGTTATGAAAGATGTTTAATAGTGTTTGACAGTAAGAGATTTGAGAATTTCGTTCAAGAAATTAACAAAAGGCCGCTTTTGTCGCTAAATGTTAGGGATACTAAGCGTTTTATTTTAGGTGGTGCTCAGGAAGTCGAGATTGATTCTCAAGGAAGATTTGTTTTAAGCGAGCAATTGAAGAACTTTGCTCAGATCGAAAACAGGGTAGTTTTTTTGGGAGTAGGAGAATGGATTGAGATTTGGAACGAAGATTCTTGGATAAAGAAGCTAGATAGTTTAGCAAGTGAAGTTTCAGATATAGCAGATAGAATTTAATATGTCAAAACACTTTACTGTTCTTAAAAAAGAGACTATTGATTTTCTTAATCCTCATGATGATGGAATATATGTTGACGCAACTTTTGGCAGTGGAGGTCATTCTTTTGAAATTGTAAGTAGGGTTGATTCTAAGGTGATTGCTTTTGAGGTGCATGAGCCAAGCATAGTAGATTTTCAAAGTAAGGATCACACACTAAAAAGTAAAATTTGCTTAATTAATAGGAATTTTTCAGAGATAAAAAATGTGTTAAGAGAATTGCAAATTAATCTGATTGATGGTTTAGTGGCAGATTTGGGTTGGTCTTTAGACCAATTGGAATCAGTTCAAGGTCTTTCATATCAAAAATTAAATGACGATTTGGATATGAGGCTAAACAGTAATCTCTTGGTTTGTGCAAGAGATATTCTCAATGCTGCGAGTAAGGATGAACTCTCTGAGATCTTTGCACGTTATGCAGATTTTTTTGGAAAGGATAATAGTATACTAGTTCAAACGATTAGGAACTTTAGATCCAATAGATTGTTTTTGCATGTTAGAGATTTGGTGCAGGTATGCGACAGGGCGTTTAATCTCAAAGAAATTAAGAGTAAATCAAGGAGACATAATATTTACGCTAGGGTGTTCCAGGCTCTTAGGGTAAAGGTGAACGAAGAGTACGAAAATTTAGAGAAATTGCTTGTTGATTCACTTGAATTCCTAAAAAGTGGATCCAGAGTTTGCGTAATATCCTTTCATTCCGGAGAAGAGAAAATTGTTAAAAGTTTTTTGGATCGCTATACGCGTAAAAACCAAGTTTCGGTAATTTCAAAAAGCTCAGATGGAATTTTCCTAAGACCAAGCGTTGACGAACTAATACAAAATTTAAGATCAAGAAGTGCGAAATTATTTGTGTATGAGAAACTCTAAGGATATACGACAAACTTCTAGAATTGCTCAAAACTTTTTGGTTTATAGACTAATAGCAGTCAATATTGTTTTGTTTTCTGTTTACATTCTTATTCAAGTTTTCATAACAAGTCAAGTTGGGACTAAGTCTAGGGAAATAGATCTTTTAAGACAAGAAAAGGCAAGGCTTAGAACAGAAAATGAATTTTTAAAGTCAGAGATTCAGAAAGAAAGCTCTCTTTCGAGTGCAATGGGTCTGGTTGAAAAATACTCCCTGGAAAAAAAGGATTCAGTGATTTTGGATGTTTCGAATTTAGATAGAATTGCAAAAAATTAAAATGAAAGGAACTAAGAGTCAAAACTCCATCAAATTCATTAACTTAGTCTTTTTTTTAGTAGCATTACTTATTATCGGGATCTCTTTTAGGTGGCAAATTGTTGAGGGAGAGAAGTTTTCCGAAATAATGAAAAAAAGAGTATTTAGTACTGAACTTGATTCGCAAAGAGGTGCGATTTATTTTTACGAGGGGGCTACAATGGCATACAGTGAGCCTAGATATGACCTTTATGTTTGGTTAGGGGACTTAGAATTTTTTGAGAAGCGGCAGATACAATCAAGGGAAGAATTCATATCTAAAGTTTCAAAGGTGATAGGTATAAGCGAGGTAGAGTTGTCTGCAAAATTTACTAAAGCAGCTGAAAACAATTTAAAATGGTTTCAGATAGGTAAAAGTTTAACAAAAGAGCAGTTTGATGCACTTAATTCTCTTAAAACCGACAAATTTAAGTCTCAACCTTTATCCGGATTTATACTTGACGCTGTGCCGGTGAGAATATACCCGGAAAAGAGGTTGGCATCTCATGTTGTTGGATTGACAAATTATGTTGATAAAAGACACATTGGAGTTGCTGGCATAGAGGCTTCATACAATGGTGTACTAAATCCAATAAAGGGTTTTTTGAAGGCTGAAAAGGATGCTATAGGTCAAACAGTGGCCTCATCTCTTGCGTTAACCATAGAACCAAAGACTGGAGCTTCAGTATACACTACTATTAGAAAACGGTTACAAGAAATTATCGAGGTAAAGTTAAAAGAAGGAGTAGAAAAATACCAAGCTAAATCGGGAAGCGTAGTTGTAATGGATCCGAAAAATGGGGAAATCCTGTCTCTTGCTAATTATCCAGACTATGATCCAAATTTTATAAAACAAGAAGATGTTATAGGTTTGACAAATTCTGCGATAATTAAGCCTTATGAAGCAGGTTCAATTGGTAAATTAATAACGGTTGCTGCTGGTGTAGATTTGGGCATATTTGGTTCTGAAGACATAGTACTTGCTGAAGGTCACAATGGTTGTGAAAGTGTTCTCCCTGATCTGCCACCATTGTGCACATGGGATAAAAAACCTCAACCACCAATGTCAGTTAAAGACTGTTTTGCGAAGTCAGACAATGTCTGTTTTTATCATATGGCGAGGAAGATCAATAGAAAAGATTTTTACGACTATATGACAGCTTTTGGTATTGGAAGTTCAAGTAAAATAGACATCGGCTTTGGTGATTCATTCGGTTTACTAAAAGATTCAAGCGAGTGGAATTTAGGAGATGTTGCGGCATATTCATATGGTCATGGTTATCAAGTTAATGCCCTGCAAGCTTTGAGTTACACTGCTACTATAGCCAATCATGGCGTGCGGGTGCTTCCAAGGGCTGTGTACAAAGTTGTTAGAAGTAATGGAGTTAAGGTGGAAATGAATCCCATTGTTGAAAACAGGGTGGTAAGTGTTGAAACGGCAAAAAAAGTAACTGACATGATGCGATACAACTTTAAGTTTGCCATTGCTGGCAACGAATACCAGTATTTTCACTTAAAAAAGTATGATTTGGGTGTGAAGTCAGGTACAGCTTTAATTGCTGAAAATGGCAGTTATACTGATGATATGAATGCGTCATTTGTAGGATTTGATGCTTCGCCAGAAAGAACATTTGCAATGATTGTATGGCTCGAAAAACCGAAAGTCCCCAAAGGTGATTTGTTGGCATACTACAATGCAAGGCCATTATGGCTTGATATCTTTGATTCAATTAGGGAAATTCTTAGAGTCCCCAAAAAGATGTAATCAAAGTTTCTTGACATTAAGCAGGGTTACGTGGTAATATAGTAGTGTTAAGAGGTTATGTGTTTATTTATGTCATTAAATTTGTTACTTAGATCTTTCTTCTCTAAACTAAGCATTAGTCATCTGTATTTGGCGTATTCTGTTTTAATAATGACTGTAAGTTTTTTGCTAGTGTGGTTTGTAGTTAGCACTGAGTCTGCTCTAGCGAATACTAATCAAAGATGTTTAAATGAGTGTGTTAATTCTTGTGTGACAGGAGCTTGTAGTAGTCCGGAGGTTGTTAAAAATGGGTGGCAGCAAGCGTGTGTTCAGGGCTGTCCTAGCAAGTGTAGCTTGATGTGTACAGATGGTGACTACAAAAATAATTGTAAGAACGGCGATTGTGGACAAAATGAGTCCGGAGAGATAGTCACTGATGCTGAATTGAAGCAAGGAAAGACATACGAGCAAAGATCTGAAGATCAAAATGGAGACGGTAACAAAGGAAGTTCAAAAGCAAACTTAAATGGTGTAATCACAAAGACTCTTGATTCAAATCTTTATCGAATGATCGGAAACGGAAAGAGAGAATGTTTAGATGATGAATATTTTTGCGGAGGAGATGTTTTGGCAGGCAAATCGTTTTGTTTGAAAAAAAGTGCTAATCTTACTTGTAATCAAGCAAGTTATCAGGTTTTGGGATATTCAGTGACTGTAAGTTGTTGGAAACAGTCTGGAGACAAGACAACTACAAAAGACAGCAGTGATGATTACTGTAAGTATGGTGAAGATCGGAATGGTAATGGTTACCCAGATATAATTGGGTATTCTAATTTAGGTAATTCTCCGTCAAACGCCTACATGTATAACTGTACATGGGAAGAAATGAGCGGTAATATAGCCAACAAGGGTTGTAATAGAAGAGGTGTTTATTTGGGAGTTATAAAAAGCTTGAAAGAGTGTCCTTGGCCCGAAGTTGCTTGTGGAGTTTATCAGTGTGATACCGTCAGTGGTTTTTCGGCTAGCAGATATTATACAAACGGTTGCTCATCAAGCATCCCGAACCAGGTAATTAGCAGCGTCATTAATGAACAGTCAGAGGTCAGAATTGAAGCATCTGCTCCAAGTTGTAATGACTTATGCAACAATAATTGTTCGTCAGGTTTGGCTTGTGTAAATGTGGGTGGTGAGAATAGATGTAGATTACCAGAAAATCCAAGCTCTCCAACATGTCAGCCAATCAGTCAATCTGCAAATTTTGAAATAGAAAAGTCTGTTCTTGGAAATGCACTATACTTCTTAGGAGATGTTGTAGTTTTTAGGATAAGGTTAGCTAATACCGGTAATACGACTTTTACTAACATTGCCTTTAGAGATCAGTTTGATGGAAGCATTTTAAGGTACGTATCTGGATCTGTAACTAAGAAAGATTCAAGTAACTCGATACTATCAAGTGTATCGGATCTTAACTCCATTGCCACTTTCCTATCAAATAGCTTTGTTATAAGCAATTTAAGTGCTACTAGTCTAGGAGTTTTAGCTCCAGGGCAGTATTTTGAATTTGATTTGAGATACGTAGTCAACGCTCCATCTGGCGGCCAACCGACTTGCAACGTAGCATTTGCACGCCCAAGAGACTTGCCTGAAAAGTCGGATGACGCATGCTTGACAACAAGAAACAGAGATACTGACATATAATAGATTGAAGCTTGAGCAACTTTTTAATACCTATATCTGCCTCGCCCTATCGCTAAAATTTATACAATCAGTCAGATAGCGTTGTGACTATTATAAATTTTTCGTGCATTTTTTACAAAAACCTGAATACAATTTCTCGCATTCTTCGCAAGTTATCTCTTGGCTGTTGCATCTCTGATTTTTACAGTTTTTAAATCTGGCTACGCTCTTTCCACAAAAATGGCATCTGGAAATTATATTTGGATTTACAAAGTTAACGGGAACGTGAACTCTTGCATCGAATACATACATTTCACCCTCAAAATTTTCGCCTCCCGTACGCTCTGAGTATCTATGAATTCCACCGTGAAGTTGAAAGACATCTCTTATTCCTTGTTCAATCAAAAATGCAGACAACTTCTCACACCTTATCCCTCCGGTACAATAAGTTACAACTTTTTTTCCTTTAAATATTCCTCTATTTTTTTTAAACCATTTTGGAAACTCCCTGAAATTATTAATATCCGGAGTTACAGCATACTTAAACCTACCTATTCTGGATTCATACTCATTTCTCCCATCTACAATAACATAATCGTCGAATTCTTCACTATTATATAAGTTTCTCATTTCGTATGAATCAATGTAAGGTGCTTTTTTAGACAGGTCAACCTTTACTCCAAAAGTTACAATTTCTGGTCTAACTTTAACTTTCAGCTTCGGAAACAATTCTTCAATTTCAGAGTGAGATGTTTTCCATTCCAATTTACCTATTTTCTCTTCAGTCTTCGACATGTATTCTTCACAACTTGACCTGTCACCTGCCACAGTTCCATTAATTCCTTCTTCTGCTATTATTATTCTACCTTTTAGTTTTAACTTACGACAAAGATCATATTGCCAGTCTCTCAGATCGTGAGGATCTCTAACATGAAAAAACTTGTAGTATAACAGCACTGTCTGCATTTTAGATATAACCTAATTAGATTAGATAAAGCTAGACTTTCATTCTTTTAAATTTTAACAAAATTTTGCAGCGTTTAGCGTTAATTGTATCAATGCTAACCAAACATATCTTGAAGTTTTAATTGATGATACGATTATCTACATGTACTTATAAAAAACAACGATTAGAAACAATCACTTTTATAATTGACTTCATAATGAGTTTTTGATTAACCAAAAACTCAATTCTGATTAGTCAAACTAAATGCAGTCGACAGGACTCGAACCTGCACCCTTTGCAGGACTAGCACCTCAAGCTAGCGCGTATACCAGTTCCGCCACGACTGCAAAAACTTTGTAAAGATCCACTGCAATTATACTAAAACTTTTGTTTTTTATATAATCAAACTTAAGTTAATAAGTTTTTCGCTTGAAAAGAACTTTTTTGTTTATTTTTGTAGCTTTTCTTACATATCTATTAGTTGGTACACGGGTTCATGCAATTCAAGTTTCACCTGCTTTCTTTACCCAAGAGATTTTTGTGTCAGAATTAAAAACTTTAGAGTTGATTCTTGACACCGGTGAATTTATCTATGACATCTCTGATTCGTTCTATGATTTAAGTAAATCGGAGAAAATTGCTTTGTTTCTTGAATTTGTAAAGTTTGAAAAACTTAATAAAAAACTGTTGATACTTGTCAGTCCCCACGATAAAAGGCACTCAGGATTTTTCGAGATCTATCTCCATGTATCTCCAAACTTTAATGATGCTACTTTACAGTCAAAAGAAGAAAATTTAGCTTTGCGCGAGAAAATAGTTATACCTCTTTTTTTAAACATACATTACTCTAAAGATATTTATCCTAATGGGTTAGAAATAGGGGGCGTATTGATAGAGGGTGATATTTTTGAATCTCAGAAATCATTAAGTGTGCTTTTTAGAAACAAGAGTGACTTTTTTGTACTGCCTAGAGGAACTTTTTCTATGACAAAATTTCTTGGAATAGGTCCTGAAAGTTTTAATCTCCCAATAAATCAATCCCAGAATATTGTAAAGCCTAATTCTGAAAGAACAACTACTGATTTAATGAATTCAAAAGAATTAACTATTGGCATTTATGACATTGATCTAGTGGTTGCTTCCGGCAAAGATAACTCAATCACGCAATATGGTACAAAAAAAATTATTGTCTTTATACCATATCAAGCTATCGTTTTTATCCTTTTTGGATTAGGTTTACTCACAATTTTTTTCAAAAAAATAGTCGGCCTATTTAACTTTAAGTAAGGAATAAAGATTTAAACTATGTCATTTGTTTTGTTTGTCGATATAAAATTTGTTTTCCGCGAACCCGACCACAGCTTTATCACCGGCAGATAAGAAACCCTTTATCAATGCATCTGCCAATAGGTTTTCTATCTCTCTTTGTATTGCTCTTTTCAGTGGCCGTGCTCCAAAACTTGGATCGTAACCGATTTCAGCAATTTCTTTAATAGCTGATTCATCAAAGGTAATTTCAATTCTTTGCTCTTTCATCCTGTCTGCAGTTCTGTTAAGCAAATTCTTTGCGATCAGTTCTACATCTTCTCTTCTTAATGGACTAAAGATAATAATATCGTCAAGACGATTTAAGAATTCAGGTTTAAAAAATTTCTTTAATATTTCTATGATTTGTCCTTTCAAATCTTCAATCTTTGGAATAGATTCAATTGGATTTTTGAATTTTATTAGTGAATTTGAGTCTTCTTCTTGCATAGTTTTTTTAATGTTCTCAGCGTAGTTTTGAAAACTTCCAACAGTGTGTATTAGGTCTGAACCTATGTTGCTTGTCGCAATTATTATCGTGTTTTTGAAATCAACGACTCTACCTTTACCGTCTGTGAGTTTACCTTCGTCAAAAACTTGTAAAAACAAGTTAAAAACATCAGGATGAGCCTTTTCAATTTCATCAAGTAAAACTACTGAATACGGTTTTCTTCGAATAGCTTCAGTTAGTTGACCACTTTCATCATATCCAATATATCCTGGAGGTGCTCCTATTAATCTTGAAATGGAATGCTTTTCCATGTATTCGCTCATGTCAATTCTAACTATCTCATCCTCGTTGCCAAAAACAACCTGGGCTATAGCTTTTGCTAGTTCGGTTTTCCCTACACCTGTTGGTCCTAAAAACATAAAAGTAGCAATTGGTCGATTAGGATCTTTGAGACCTACTCGGCTTCTCCTTATTGAATCTGCAACGATTCTTACCGCGTCAGGCTGACCAATAACTCTGGAGGAGAGCAATTCTTCTAGGTTTTCAAGCTTTTTTCTGTCAGCTTGGTTTAGTTCTGTTACAGGTATACCGGTTATGCTACTTATGACTTCAAGAACATCCTTCTTTTTGACTTCAGGTGTGCCTGTTCCCTTTTGTCTATTCCAGTCATCTTCTAATGGTTTCATCTTTTCTTTTAGCTGTTCAATTTGAACTTTCACCTCTGCTGACTCCTTATGTTGTCCAGATCTTGTGAGAGATTCTCTTTCTGCTTCTAGTTTTTTTATCTCCTGTTTGATACTTCTTAATTCTTCAGGTTCGCTTGTAAATCTCAATCGTACTCTACTGCATGCTTCATCAATCAAATCAATGGCTTTATCAGGTAAAAATCTGTTTTTTATGTATCTATAAGATAAAAATGCGGCGGCTTCTAATGACTCCTCGGTTATTATGAGTTTATGATGCGATTCATATCTTGGTTTAAGACCTTTCAGTATTTTTATAGTTGCTTCAACTGTAGGCTCATTTACAATTACTGGCTGAAACCTACGTTCTAGTGCAGCATCTTTTTCTATATATTTTTGATATTCATCTAATGTGGTTGCTCCAATAATTTGCAATTCTCCTCTAGCTAGTGCGGGTTTAAGAATGTTACTGAAATCTAGTTCACCAGCTTGGGCTCCACTTCCGATAATGGTATGAAGTTCGTCTATGAACAAAATGACATTTCTACCAACTGACTCAAGTTCCTTGATTAAGTTCTTTGCCCTTTCTTCAAATTCACCTCTAAATTTTGATCCTGCAACTAATGCCGCCAAATCCAGGGACTTAACTCTTTTTCCTTTAAGAATTTCAGGAATGTTACCAGAAACTATTCTCAACGCTAGTCCTTCAGCTATTGCTGTTTTTCCAACACCTGGTTCGCCGATTAAAACTGGATTATTCTTCTTTCTTCTTGATAGTATTTCAATTACTCTGGTAATTTCTGCCTCTCTTCCTATTACTGGATCAATTTTGTCTTCTTTTGCCAATTGTGTTAAATCTCTTGTGTACTGATCTAGAGTGGGAGTATCTAAAGATCCCACACTTTGACCTTCTTTATCTCCCTCACCAACTGCCTTGATGACGGCTTGCCTTAATTGTGTATGAGTTATTCCATATCGTTTAAGGATTTGTGCTCCTAAACCCTCTTGTTCAAGTAAGATTCCTAATAGAATGTGTTCTGTTCCAATGTAATTATGTTTAAGCTCTAGACTTTCCTGATAGGCAATCTGTATAACCTGGTAAGCTCTAGGTGTAAAATTTGGCTCCTTAACGTCGTAATTTCCTTCTGACATTTGCTTGATTACTTGTGACCTAAGTTCTTCAGTATCTATACCTAAATCTCTGAAAATTTTTGAAATAACAACATTATCGAAAGTGAGCCCATAGAGTATATGTTCAGTATCTACACTTTTTTGCTTCTTCTTTATTGCTATGTCCACAGATCTGCTCAGTGCTTCATTTGTTCTCTTTGCGAAAAGTTCAGATAGATTCATTTGAATTCAAATAAACTAATAACCAACAAATATTACCAAATATTGTCTTATCTTACCAACTAATTAATCAAATTTAATATAGTTGATTTAGTAACAATGTGTTTTAGGTAGCTTGAAAGAAGGACAAATTACTCTGTCAATCAGGAAAGTCTTAAAGTTAAAATAAAGTCTAATTAGCATTAGATTGGATATTTACATTAGAGCATAATAAGTTAGTTTTACAAACTTACACGTATGCTCGATGTTAAATAACAATTTTAAAAC
>RFKV01000109.1 GCA_003694175.1 Candidatus Dojkabacteria bacterium
AACTCTTTTTTAATTTTTTTTTAGTTATTTGCTTTAAGATACTATTATAGGTTTTTTGGACAATACAGCATTTGTTGTTTCTGAACTTTGTGATGAGTTGTTTACCGATGGCGTAGCTTATATCACGCTATCTTCAGCTTTTTGATGATCCTAAATAGCTTTATATGTTTAGCCGAGGAGAGACTTTAGTTTTGAACCTCTCATGACTGAAGCTACGAGAGGTTCAAAGCGTCCTTAGAGTACAGATACATATGAAACACAATCTGAATGCTAAAGATCATAAAGACCAGATACCACTTTACTAGGATGTTTTGTGTTGAGATTTAAAAATTGGTAAAGTACTTCTCACGGATGTAGATGCTCAAAATAACTTGGAACGAACACTGCTTCATCGGGCAACTGAGAGAGGATATTTGGAAATTACTAGAGTGCTTCTTGCATATGGCGCTAGTTTAAACGCTAAAGATAAAAATGTAAAATACCTCTTGATGTGGCTTCTCATAATACACTTGGACCTCTTATGACTGAAGTCACGAGTGTTCCCGGTTAAATCCATAAAGCTATAAAAGAATACTTGAAGAACCAACAGAAATGATAAATGTACACCTACTGAATACCTAATATATGCACCTACTGAATACCTAATAGTCAACTTACTAAATAACCAACCTACCAGAAAATTAAAATTCTTTTGGAACAAGAAAAAGAGGGTTTTTCAGTTCAAAATGTTATATTAAGCTATATATTCAAAGTAGGGAAACAACCAAAAAAAATTTGTAAAGAGATTTGTAATATCTTTCTTCACTTATAGAAATGAGAGTTTTCTGCTTCTACAAAAGCCGTATTCTTTCTACAAGCGTCAGTTTGGCATGGTTTTGCCTACAATCAGTTATATCATACCACAATTTGTTTTCATCCTTTAGTAGATCTTTCTTGTGGAAATATGGTACAAATTTTACTTCTTAATGATTCTTTGTTAGGAACTTTAAGGTAAGTCTAAAATTAGATTTGAAACTTCTGAAAGAAAACATGGATGCTTTTGGACAGTTTTGGGAGCTAAAAACTAAAGTTTTTTTTAAAAAAGGATGTTTTTATGTGTTTGGTCGAGAATAGACTTTAGTCATGAGGTGAATTAGCTATGGACTTGAACCGCTCATGACTGAAGTCACGAGTGTTCTTGGTTAAACCCATAAAAACAAAGCGTTAAACATCTTCACCTTCGTGAATAGGAGTGCCTTTCATGTAGCATACATCACAATCGAGATGTTAATTATCAATTTGAAAAACGATAGCTTCTAATGGCAGAAACTGCAGAGATTCATTCTTACTTCATTAGAAATGACAATGTAGGAATCTCCTGACTTCAACTGTGAGAGGTTCAATTCGGAAAGAGTTTTTCAAATTGTTGGAGTCCACTTGCACTTATAAACCTCTCTAATGTCATCGGTTAAAGAACTCAATAAAGAACGTTGATCCGACAAAGTTTTGGCAATTTTTTCTATACAAATGGCAATAAATTCCGGTATCAATTTATGTGACGGGAAAGCATGATGTTTATAGGTTTCATGGAGAAATTCCAGAGCTAGAGCAAAGTCTATTATTTCACTTGTACCTGGTGGTTTTTCCCACCGTGTTACCTTAGTAACTATTGGGAGTTTTTCATAGCTGAAAGAAGACGCTCCTACTCTATAAAGATAAATTATAATTTGTCTGATTATTTCATTATCTAGCGTTTTTAGCCTACTTCTAAGGATAGTAAAAAGTTTGCTTGGTCCTGGAACTGGCAAAAATAAGTGTGTAGTTCTTCTTTGTAAAGGGTAAGAAATTACATAAATTTCATCTAAAAAGTTTGATGCTGCACTTGAATTATCTTTTCCGGCATTCGATGTGATGATAATTAATGGGGGTTTCTTTCGTTTTTTAGTTGCTTCTATCTTGATGTTTAATTCAGGAATAAGAAAAGAATATTCATCAATATAGGTAAGTAAAACAGCTTCAAATCCTTCCTCTGGCGGAATTTTGTCGATTTCATTTATGAGAATAAAACAATCATCTATATCGTCAGTATAGGCTTTACCTAGTGGACCAAATTCAATACAATCATAATCATAAATTGTTTCTTTTATCTCTTTTGCAGAAGGATTAGGATTTTTTCTAAAAAGTAATTCTAGTTTGATATCTTGTAATTTACGGTTAAAACGGTAGAGGGCTTCTTCTACGGTAATTCCTCTATAACATTCTAATCTGTAAAGGGGAACATTATAAGCTTTTGAAAGGGCAATGGCTAAAGATGTTTTACCCGCTCCAGGCTCGCCGGATAACATTAAGGCTGTAGTTCTTAGTCGTTCTGTTATCAGAACTTTTAATGTAAACAGGGAATTTAAGAAGTAACCAACCTGTTCTAATCTCCTTTGAAGTTCTAAAACAGATTGTATCGGATAATTTTCTAAGAAAAGGATAAGTTCTTGTTCTGTGTAACTTTTTTCCTCAAAACGATATTCGCGGGGGCGAATGTTTTGCATAATTACCTATTTGCTCCTTTCTTGATATACTCCCTATATCAACTAGTGGCTTTATGGCGTCTTTTGATAATGTCAAAAATACTAAGCTCTCGCAATTTTATTTAAGTAAGAACCGATAGTTTGGGATATGACTCTATTCATTAGAGATGTTGTTATGGATTCTGGAACAAGTCTAGTTGTAATAAACGGTATCGAAGCTAATAAAACTAAAGAACTCATAGAAATCCCTAAGGTTATAAGACTAGATTTTACTGCTTTTACCATTTCTTCGGATGTATTACCAAGTAAATAATTGGCCGAATCTGATGCTAAATATAATATTTGTGTTTCCTGAAAACTTGCAAGTATAACTATAATAAGTGCGATCAAGGGTGGCCACATTGCACACTGTATCACAGCGTAAATCCATCGCATGGTTATATGATGACCAAAAGAAGGTAATAATCCTGCTACTATTGCAACAGGTCCCATTACGTAAATCAACACTATAAAAAAACACCAAAATATTGAAAATACAACTGTAAGTATATAAACAACAAGATTTATGACTTGTAAAATAGAGTAAGTTATCATAGCTATGGGATTGGTAATAGTATAATAAATTGTTTTTATTAATTCATAAGTTGTTGAACTGAATGTTATAGGTAATATTGGGATTGCTAATAGTGCAGACATTCCTGCTTTTAGGGTAAGTTGTTCTTTGTTTTTACTTTGTTTTTCTTTCTCATTTTCTAGAATCTTTTGACAAATTTGCGTGTAAGCTTGTAAGTTGTCGTCGTTACCTTCATCTTGGAATGACTTATTTTTTGCTTGTTTCATTATTTCTTGGCAAATTAGAATATTACCTTTTGATTCGTTACTTACCTTTGCCAATTTCCATGGTGTAGAGTCCTCTATTCCCCCAGCTTGTAGGATTGCAATACCTAAAAATCCACCTATGGAAAGAATAATACCCATTAGTGCTTTGTAAAATATAAGTCCAGTCATTATGGCACAGATTCTGCCGGCATAAACAGCCGGACCACCACCTATCCACCCTGCTATGTAGCGGTATTGACTCCCTAATATACC
>RFKV01000110.1 GCA_003694175.1 Candidatus Dojkabacteria bacterium
ACAAATCACTTAACCAATAAACCCATCTACAAACCAATCTAAACTGGTTTGTAGATGGGTTTATTGGTTAAGTGATTTGTCTAGATTAAGAGTTTAAAAGAAATAAATGAATGATTTAAAACGTAAGGCAGAAGAAATAGAAATCCTTGAGAAAATTTACAAAGAGTTACAAAGACAAAATAAGTCTAACCTCATCCTTAGCTTCCTGAGGGGTTTGGCTACTGGACTTGGTATAACGATTGGAACAAGCATTCTAATAACGATTTTAATCTTGGTTTTAAGACAATTCGTAAGCGTACCTGTTATCGGTGAATACATAAAGGACATTGTTGAGTTTGTTGAGTCTACATCAAAATAAAGGTGATTTTCCATAGAAGTTTAAACACGTCTTTTGAGTCAGAAAAAATAATTAGAAGCCGAAACATATAAATTAGAACAGACAGAGTATTCTTACAGAGTATTGTTAAGATGGGTTAAATTAGTCTGTTTGAATGAAAGTATTAAGCTTGAAAGTAATTAACCTCAACTAAAAATTATTTGATACTTTTATCTAAGTTTTGTTCAACACTTTAACAAGCCATTGACCTGTGTAGCTTTCCTTCACTTTGACAATATCTTCAACGCTACCCTGAGCTACTATTTGACCACCTTCATCACCTCCCTCTGGCCCTAGGTCAATAATCCAATCTGCAGTTTTAATTAGATCTAAATTATGCTCAATTACTATGACTGTGTTTCCACAATAAACCAAACCATGTAAAACAACTAGCAATTTTCTAACATCCTCAAAATGTAAACCAGTTGTAGGTTCGTCAAGTATATATAAAGTTTTTCCTGTTTGCTTTTTTGATAACTCAGCAGCTAATTTAACACGTTGTGATTCACCACCTGATAAAGTCGTAGCAGGTTGACCAAGTTTTAAGTAACCCAGTCCTACATCCATCAACGTTTTTAACTTAGAGCTTATTGATGATATGTTAGAAAAAAATCTGACCCCTTCTTCAATAGTCATGTTTAAAACTTCAGAAATGTTTTTACCCTTATAGTCTATTTGTAAAGTCTCTCTATTGTATCTATGTCCACCACATTCTTCACAGGTGACATATACATCAGGTAAAAATTGCATTGAAATTTTAATTACTCCCGCTCCTTCACACTTCTCACATCTGCCACCTTTAACATTGAAGCTAAATCTGCCGGATTTATACCCTCTAACTTTTGATTCTTTAGTTTCAGCAAAAATTTCTCTGATGCTGGAAAACACACCAGTGTAAGTTGCAGGATTTGACCTTGGTGTCTTACCTATAGGTGACTGATCAATGTTCACAAGTTTATCTATGTATTCAATCCCCCTCATTTCTTTAAAAGCTCCGTAAGTCTCTTTCGAACCAAAAAGCATTTTAGCTAGATAATTATTCACAACATCATTAATTAATGACGACTTGCCACTTCCAGATACACCGGTTACACATATGAACTTGCCCAGAGGAATTTCTAGATCAATATTTTTAAGATTGTTGTGTTTTATTCCAAAAAATCTTAAATAATTTTGCTCTTTATGTTCGAACCTTCTAAATCCTAGTTTCTCGATTTCCTCATAAATTTCTTTTTTGTCAATTCTCTTTTTACCTGTTAAATAATCAGCAGTTAAAGAATTTTTCGCATTTTTGATATCTTTGACTTCGCCTGAGAAAACTATTGAACCTCCCCGATCACCCGCAAGTGGACCAATATCAACAATGTAATCTGCCTTTCTTATGGTATCTTCATCATGTTCAACAACTATGACAGTGTTACCCATATCTCTAAGATTTTCTAAAGTCTTTATGAGCCTTGCGTTGTCCCTTTGATGCAATCCAATAGATGGTTCATCCAAAACATAAAGAACTCCTGTAAGTCCAGTACCAATTTGTGATGCCAATCTAATCCTCTGTGACTCTCCACCCGATAATGTCCTTGCAGATCTGTTAAGAGTTAAGTATCCCAAACCTACAGATATCATGAAGTTCAACCTGTTTTGAATTTCTTTGATTATTTGTTTAGCTATTTCTTTTTCTTGGTTTGAAAGAACATCATTCTCGGGTACAACTTTAGCCATACCAAATTCCCTACTTAGGATACTCTCGAAACTAAATGAAAGTTTCTTAAAATGTAGAATTGAATTTGTCCATTCTAATGCTTGTAAAATACTCATTTCACCTACGTCAACTATGTTTAATCCGTTGATTGTAACACTGAGTACATCTCTTTTAAGGCGATAGCCCCTACATTCGTCGCATTTTTTTTCCACCATGTACTGTTCTATTTCAGATCTAACATATTCAGAATCAGTTTCATTGTACTTTCTAAGTAAGTGTGGTACGACGCCCTCAAAAGCTACATTTAAAACTTTTTTTTGTCCATTTTCTTCTACAAACTCAACAGAATATTTCTTAGTATCTCCATAGAGTATGACCTGTAGTTGACTTTCTGATAAATTTCCAATCGGTGCCCTTATATCTATGTCGTGCCTTTTTGAGACCTCATTTAAAAGCTTAAACATATATGAGTTCTTATTTTCTATGGACCTAGCCCAGGGGAAAATGCCTCCCTCAAGAATTGTTAATCTTGGATTGTAAAGCAAACTTTCATCTATTTCTTTTATAAAACCTAATCCACCACATTTTTCACACGCACCGTGAGGAGAATTGAAAGAAAAAGTGTTAGGTTCAATTTTAGGAACGGAAAGTCCAGTGTATGGATCCACTAGTTTCTCAGAGAAGTAAATGTCTCCATTTTCCCTAATTCCTCCTATAAAATCACGTTTAAGTGATGTTTCAACAACGTTAACCAGTAACTCCCCATCACCAATGTTTAAAGCTTGTTCAACTGAATCAGTAATTCTTTTAATAAAAACATTATCTACTGGGTCTGTGACTTGTATTCTATCTACAACTATCTCGATATAGTGTTTGACGTTCTTGTCCAACTTAATTTCTTCCTCTAAGTTATATATTTTGCCATCCACTCTCGCTCTGATATAGCCCAATGAAAGAAATCGTGAGAATAATTCTTCGTAAGTACCTTTACGACCCTTCACCACAGGAGCAAGTATCAATAGCTTTGAATTTTTCATTATAGAAAGCTTATCAACTATTTCTTGAACAGTTTGTTTTTGAAGCCGTTCACCCGTGAAAGGACTTCTTGGGTGTCCAACTTTGGCATACAATAATCGTAGGTAATCATAGATTTCAGTAACAGTTCCAACTGTTGATCGAGGGTTATGACCCGAGCTCTTCTGATCAATAGAAATTGCAGGAGAAAGACCCTCAATTGAATCTACATCCGGCTTGTCCATCAAACCCAAAAACTGTCTTGCATAGGAAGAAAGAGACTCAACATATCTTCTTTGCCCCTCAGCGTATATCGTATCAAATGCAAGTGAAGATTTGCCCGAGCCTGACAGACCAGTGAACACAACAAGCTTATTTTTTGGAATATCAACATCTACATTCTTTAGATTGTGCGTCCTCGCACCTCTAACTTTAATAAATTCCATATTTGCACTATTATAAGTTAGCCCGAAATTATACCAAATTAACGATTATACACACTATTAATATCTAGAACTGAAATAACAGACTTGACTACCTTGGTCCAAATTATCGAATTAACGGAAGAAAAATTTTTGAAAATCTAATTTTAATTTAATTACCATCAGAAATCTTATTATTGTTGTAATCCTCAAATTATTCCACCCAAAGTAAGAAGCTTTTCAAGTAATCGTTCTCTATATGATACAAGTTTAATACATGATCAAAAGACATCCTGTGTTTCGAAAGAATTCTAATCTTTCTTCTAGTCTGAATACCAGCCCTCTTGATTATCGACATAAATTCATCCTGATTAATATGAAAGGAACACGAGCAAGTTAACACAATTGTTCCAGATTTGACTTTTGAAAAAACTAATTTATTTAATTTTTCATAGGCTCTTTTGGCATTATAAACGTCTTCTTTCTTTTTAGCAAAGGCTGGGGGATCAATTATTACCACGTCATAATTTGATAAATTTTCACATTGTAAGAAATCAAATACATCTGCACATTCAAACCTATGTTTAGAAACATCTAAATTATTAAGTCTAAAGTTGTATTTTGCAGACTCAATAGCATCTTTAGAGATATCAACAGTAGTAGTGTAAGCATTATTCATAGCCGCACCTAATGAAAATCCTCCGTTATATCCAAAGCAGTTAAGGACTTTTTTTCCTTTGGAAATCTCACTCAAAAGAATTCGCATCTCTCGCATATCCAAAAAAAGTCCTGTTTTTTGACCATTCACAACATCAACCAAAAACTTGATTCCATTTTCAATGACTAGTACTTCTTGTAGATCTTCTTCGCCCCAAACTAAACCACTGGAATCATTAAGACCCTCAGCTTTTCTAGCATTTCGTGGAGACCTATCGTATATTGATCTAATTTTCCATTTTAACTCTCTTGATACATCTAAAATTATGTCTAAAAGCTCTTTTCTTAATAAATCAAAACCTGCTGAACTGATCTGCCAGACTAGACAATCGTCATACTTGTCTATTGTCAATCCTGAGAGTCCATCACCCTCAGAGTTTACTAATCTGAAACAATTGGTTTGAGAATCGTCAAAAAAGCTCATACGAAGTCTAAATGAGTTTCTTAAGTTTTGCTTAATTGTATAAAGCGGATCTCCATTATCAAAGCTAATCATTCTTATTTGTATTGTATTTTGTGGATGGTAAAATCCATAACCTAAAAAACGTGAAGAAGAATCATAAACTTTCACTATTTCTCCTTTCTTTAAATTTTTTGGAGCATTCATCACAGCACCTGAAAATATCCAGTGATGTTTTCCATGAACCACTTTGTCTTTAGCACTCTTTAGATAAACTCTTGGGTATTTCATGTGTTTCTATACCTTACAAAGACAAAAAATTTACTCTACCAAAAACATTCTACAATCTATAAACATGTAATAAAACACTAATCTGTAAAATGCGGATTTTATATGCTTGCTAAATTTTTTCTCATAGTCTTGAGTCTAAAACAATTAAAAATTTTTATGTTAACTTA
>RFKV01000111.1 GCA_003694175.1 Candidatus Dojkabacteria bacterium
GATAATTTAGTTCCGCAACTCCTATGTTTGAAGTTAAAACTATTATGCAGTTATTAAAAAATACTTTATTTGCCTTGTTATCAGTTAAATATCCTTCATCTAGTATTTGTAAGAGTATATTTAAAACAGATGGATGAGCCTTTTCTATTTCGTCAAACAGTACCACAGAATGAGGGTTAGATCTAACAAATTCAACTAACTTAGAAGTTTCCTCATAACCAACATAACCTGGAGGGGAACCAATTAACTTGGCAACACTATGAGGCTCCATAAATTCACTCATGTTAAGCTGTAGAAACCCTTTATCCAAAGATGAATATCCTTTAGCAATACTTTTAGCCATCTCAGTCTTTCCAACGCCCGTAGGGCCAAGGAACAGAAACGAGGCAGCCGGCTTTTTATCATCTTTAAAACCAATTGACACTTTTTTCAGCACCAATAAAACTTCATTTACGACATCATCTTGGCCTACTATATTACTCAAACAGGACGCTAAAAAATCTTTCTGGTTTGCATCAATAATATCATCACCAGCAGTTGGAACTCTTGAGATCCTTTTTACAACATCAATGACATCTCTAAGTGTGACGCTTTCTTTAATTACTTTCTTCCTCCTCGCACTTTTAGATTTACCAAACTGAAATCTCTCCATTTGTAGAGTTAAATCTTCTTCAATCGTCTTCCACCTATGGGCGCCTTTAAAGTTACCCTTATCTAACTCTAACTGTTTCCTTTTAGCGGCACGATCTCTTAAAGCTGCTATTTTAGCTATCTGTGGTGCGTTTTGGTATTGCCTGTTTATCTTAACATAAGCAAAAGTTTCATCTAACACGTCAATAGCCTTATCGGGAAAGTATCTGTCCTTTATATATTTATCTGAAAGCTCAACTATTAAATTCAAAATCTCTCTGGATGACGTAACACCATGATATTCCTCTAAAACTGGCAATAAATTAACCAGAACTTCAATTGTTGCTTCTTTACTTAGCTCATCTACATAAATGGGTTGAAACCTCCTTGCTAATGCTTGATCTAATAGTATTGATTTTTGGTACTCTGACTTTGTAGTAGCCCCAATTACCGTTATAGAACCATTGGACAAATATGGTTTCAGTATATTTGCTACATCCATCGAATCTCTTGCTCCTGTCGATCCTGCTCCAACAATCATGTGAATTTCGTCAATAAATATTATACTTTCAGGTTCCGAAGAAACCTCATCTATTATTTCTTGTAATCTCTCTTCTACATCTCCTCTCAACTTAGAGCCAGCAATTAACGCAGCTATACTCAACGAGTAAAACTTTTTTTTACTCATGGATACAGGTATGTTTATTTGATTTACCACACGATAAACTAATCCCTCAACAATAGCGGTTTTTCCAACCCCCGGCTCTCCAATTAGTATCGGGTTATTCTTATACTTTCTTGATAAAACGTGGATCAGTCTATCTATCTCTGCATCCCTTCCTACAACTTCAGCTTCCTTTCCCTGATTTTTGATAGTTTC
The DNA here is from genome assembly GCA_003694175.1 of Candidatus Dojkabacteria bacterium. Taxonomy (GTDB): domain Bacteria; phylum Patescibacteriota; class Dojkabacteria; order J137; family J137; genus J137. The sequence continues at coordinate 1,511 of RFKV01000111.1, forward strand.
ATTCATGTCTGTTAAAAAATCTTCAACGAAGAATTCATCGGAATTACGAGAACTTGACGAAATCGGTAGCACGATTGGCTGATTTTCTTGGATTGTTACTTGTTTTATAAAATTCAAGTAACTGTCAATACTTATATTTTTGCCCGTTAGAAGATCTTTAACCAATGGATGATTTTCAAAACTGAGGAAAGTTACAAACATATCTTCTATAGTTACTATAGGTTTTGAATCCTTCATCGCCTTTGCAAACGATTTAGTTAGTAACTCTCTAAAACTTTGACTAAGTTTAAGTTTTTCAATTTGTGTCTTTTTTCCAGTTCTTTCTACCTTCTCTATTTGTGCTTTAGTGGCATTTATATCTATTCCTAAAGACATAAAATAATCAACAACAGAGTTATCCTGAGAAATTAAAGCGTAAAAAAAATGTATCAGATCTACTTTTTGTGAGCCGAAATCAGAAGCTACGTTTACTGCTTTTTCTATTGTTTCTCTAGAAGAAGTCGAAAACCTGTCAAAGTGAGGTATCATCTCAATAAATTGGTGTTTATCTATTTATAGATCAGAATTTTATTAAAAATAATACTGCTAAGATCCTAAAAGCTTTTTTAACGTATCCATCTCTCTTCCGCTCCCACTTTCATCAACACTAACCATCTCCGGACCTGAAGGTGACTTTAATTTGTCGCTAGTCTTGGATTCAGCAATTTCATCATCATCTTCACGTTTTTCTTCTACCAACTGAGCATCCAAACTGGATGTTTGAGTCATCATTCTTTTAAGGCTTAGACCTAAGTGTCTCTCTTCGTTAGATATGGAAATTATCATGACTTCCAACTCCTGACCTACGTTTACAACGCTTGATGGATGCTTAACTAGTTTGTTTGATAGCTCAGAAATATGTACCAAACCGTTCAAACCTTCTTCTAACCTGACAAAAACTCCATAATCTACGATGCTACTTACCACTCCCTTTACTACTTGTCCTATCTGATATCTTGAAACTATATCTTCCCAAGGATCTTTTTGTGTTCTTTTTATGCTATATGCAACCTTTTTCTTATTATCAAATATACCTATAACCTCGACTTCCACTTTATCACCAATCTTGTAATAATCTCCAGGATTGACCACTTTATCCCAAGATATTTCAGAAAGATGCACGAGCCCCTCTATTCCATTAGCACTGACAAATAAACCAAACGGAGCAATACCAGTAACTTCTCCAGTCATTCTGTCTCCTATTTTCAACTTTGACAAAAACTCATTTTTCTTCTCGTAATCAGAACTGTTCAACATTCTCTCAGACAAGATCACTTTACCTTTATCTTTATCCATTTCCGATATTCTTACTTCTATCTCTTTTCCTATCAACTCTACCAATTTCAACTGCAAATTTCTTTGAGCATCCGACCTACCCGTGTACGTCTGAGTCTGAGAGGTAAATATTCTATCGTTGTTTAACTGAGAACTTGGGATAAAACCTCTTATACCATCGAAAATCTCGACCAAAACTCCTCCCCCGTTTGCCTCTATAACTTTTACTTTGATTGAAAGATTATTATCTTTAATATACTTTAACCTATGCCACTTTAGTTCTTTACCAGTCTTTTTAACTGAGAGAGAGATTAAACCATCCTGATTTTCCGGAGAAAGAACATAAAAAAGGTACTTTTCCCCCACACTAAAGTCTACTCTTTTACCGTCTAACTTCAAGTGATTACCCATAACGATACCTTCCGACCTACCCCCAACATCCACAATTACAGCATCTTCCATGACATTAAGAACAGTTCCCTCAACAAAATCACCCTTCTTGAAAGACTTTGGTACCTTGTAGTCTAACTCAAGAACAGAACTAAATTTCTTTTTTGCAGACATAAAAATACTTAAGTTATTAAACTAAAATAATCAGACAAAATAATCAGAAGTTTTTACTAAAATCATTATTTTATCAGAAAATTCTAACGAAACACCTAAATTATAC
>RFKV01000015.1 GCA_003694175.1 Candidatus Dojkabacteria bacterium
GTTAAAATTTAAAGAGTAGTTAATTTTTAAATAAAATTTATGTCGGTGGTAGTTCATCCTGATATGCCTATAGAATTAGCTTTGAGGCTGTTTTGGAGAGAGGCTAATAGGGAAGGCGTGTTTAAATTTAGAGAAGAAAGGAGATATTATGTCCCAAAGTCTGTTAAAGTTCATGAGAAAAAAAGAGTCTATGAAAAAATGAAGAGAAGAAGAAGAGCGGCAGCTAGAAGAAATAAGTGACTCTTTTAACCTCCTTTTATGGTTGTGTACAGGAAGTACAGGCCTACTTGTTTTGCTGAATTTTTGGGGAATGACTCAGCAAAGAGGCTCGTTGTTTCATCGATATTGTCAAACAGGATCCACTCAGGATATATATTTAGTGGTCCTAGGGGCACTGGTAAAACTACTCTAGCGAGACTTTTTTCTAAGGCGCTATCGTGCACTGAATTTGCTTCTTTGAAAGATGTTTGTAACAAGTGTGAGTATTGTAAGCTAGTTAATAATCAAAGTACAACTGATATAATCGAGATTGATGCTGCTTCTAACAGGGGAATAGATGATATCCGAAGTCTTAGAGAAACGGTAAATTTTAAGCCAGTTGAACTAAAGAAAAAAGTTTACATAATAGATGAAGCTCACATGTTGACTACTCAAGCGTTTAATGCGTTATTAAAAACGCTTGAAGAACCCCCTGAAGATGTTGTTTTTATTCTCGCGACAACTGAGATCCAGAAAATTCCTTTGACAATTTTATCTAGGTTGATACGGGTAGAGCTTAAACTTCAGGATGAAGGAACTTTAATCAATAAATTAAAGAAAATTGCTCGAGAGGAGAAACTTAGCTTTACTGATGATGTTTATTTTAAGATATATAAACTAAGTGGAGGCAGTTTTAGAGATGCTGAATCAATATTTTCAAAACTTTTGGCACTACGAGATGTTTCTGACGAAGAAATTAACTCAATCTTAGGATTAACTAATGATCTTGTTGTTAATGAATTTTTAGATATATTACATAAAATAGTTACATCTAAAGATAACTTACAATTAGAAAATCTGGATAAAATCTCGCAGATCTTAGAAAATGTCACATCTTTTGCTTATTTTTTCGATACTGCACTAACAAACCTAACTATAATGTTTAGGGATAAACAGTTAGATCAGCACGAATTTGCAATTTTAGCTTCGGTCCTTTTTGAAGCTAAAAAAAATTTGAGAGATTTAAATTTGGATAATTTAGCTATATTTATATATGCAAAACTACTAGATTGTATTAGTAATAGGCAACTGAATGAGGACAAACTTGAGGAATCTAATAAAAACAAATCAGGCATATTTCCAATAAACAACAGTAATACATTAACAATCCAAGATAATGTTGTAAGTTCAATAGGTAAGTCTGTGTCTACTCAGATTAATCCGCAGACAAATGTTCCTCAGCTTCCGATCATTCTAAAAAATATAATAGCTAGATCACTAGTAAAAGTTGGATCTGATTCAGTTGAGATAGTTACTGATAGGCTAAACGATTTGACAGAATTAGAAAAACCTAGAAACAGATCGATACTTGTGTCTTATTATCAAACAGAAAAAATAGTTATAAAGCTTAATGAAAATAAGTCAGATTTTGGCTTTGAAAGTGAATCTACTCCCTTACCTAACCGTAAAGAGGAAAAAGAGGAGAAATTAGAATCTTTTCTCTCTCAAAATCAAAGTTTTAAACCAAAAAGTCAATTGAATTCGACTAGTGGTTCAAAAGAAACTAAGTATGTCAGCGTTGACAACAAAGATTTAGTTGATGAGATTTTTGGTACGGAATGATTTTAGGTGCATGGGTGTACAAAAATCATATGATTTAAAAAAAAAGGATTTGATTTTTGTCCTTCCAATTGTTTTGTGACTTGTTATAATATCAAATAATGTATTTCTTATTTTTATTTTATATCTGATGCCTATGGGAGTTTTTGATATGGCAAAGCTTGCGCAGAAGGCAATGCAAGCGAGAAAAAAAATATCTAAATTAACCGCAGTTGGTTCTTCTGGTTCGGTTAGCTTGTTGATAAATGGTTTGTATGAGTTTTTGGAAATTGAAATTAATGGGGAAAAATTGATTGAAGGTTCAAAAATTTTAACTGGGGCTGATCCAGAGACTATTAGAGAAATCGTCGGAGAGATTACGTCTATAATAAAGTTTGATGTTCTTAAAGCATATGAAAGAGCAAGAGCTGCTCTAGAAAAGGAAATGTCAACGTCAAATATAGAGGATTTAAAGGATTTGCTTGGAGGATGAGTAGTTTTCATTTAACATTATGTTAGCAGCAAAAAATCAAAAGCCTTTGTCAATTCTTTCAAATATTATTTCAAATTTAACCGGCTTACCTCAGAGGACCTCATTCAGAATTGCGGTTTCAATAGCCCAAAAAGATGTGAGTTGGTTAGAAAAACTCTTGTCAGAATTTCTAAGAGAGAGGTCTCTTTTATCAAGGTGTGATAATTGTAATTGTTTAGTTAAGACAGGTGAATGTCTATATTGTGGAAAGTCTGGGAGAACTCTTGATACCCTTTTAATTGTGAAAGATGATTACGACTTATCCCTTTTTAGTGATGTTGAGGGTTATAGTGGTTGCTTTTTTACTTTAAATTCGGATTTAATTTCTCCTTTAAACAAAGTCTATTCTTCAGATTTACCACTTGCAGCAATTAAGAAGTATTTGCTTGAAAACAAGGGTAATTTGAAGGAAGTAATATTTGCTTTTGATCAAAACCTAGAGGCTGAAGTTACTATAATGTTTCTTAAAAACTTTATGACTAATATATTACCAAATCTAAACTTTTACAGATTGGCCAAGGGTTTGCCAACTGGAGCTAGTTTAGAGTATGTATCAAAGGAAGTTGTACAAGAGGCTTTAAAGTTGAAACAAAAAATTTAATTAAAATTATTTTATATTGATTTTAAAATTGTTATAATTAACACCAAATCAGAGTGTTATGTATCAAGTTATGGATTATGAATTTGCGTTGGTTACTAAAGTGCAGGTAACTGATGAAGATAAAACAAAACTTTTAAGTGATATTGAGGAGTTATTTAAAAAAAGATCTTGTGAGATTTGTCTAAAGGAAGTGTCACCCGAGGTCTCTGGTAGAAGAAAGTTAGCTTATCCTATAAGAGGTGAGTTGGAAGGTGTTTATACTTACTACAGTGTTCGTGTGCCGTCTCCGGCGGCTTTACGGAAAGTTGAAGAGGAGCTTAAGCTGAATCCTAAAGTATCTAAACATATTCTCAGGTATTTATTCATTAGAAAAGATAACTTGTAACAAAATGTAATATGTATTTTTTATAGTTTTAAACCATGAGTAGACCGAGATCGTTGAATAAAGTAATTCTAATTGGCAATCTTACTAGAAGCCCGGTGATTAGGGAGGCGGGTAACAATGTAGTGATTTGTTCTATGGGGATTGCTACCAACTCAAGTTGGATAAATAAAAAAACAGGAAGTTTACAAGAAAGGACTGAGTATCATAACCTTGTAGCATTTAATAAACTTGCTGAGATCTGTGCAAATATTTTGGATGTCGGGATGTTAGTATACATCGAGGGAGAACTAAGAAACAGAGTGTATCAGGATAGTAATGGGATAAAAAGGTCAAAATCCGAGATAAAAGTTAATGATATGTACGTTCTAGATAGTAAAGGGAAGAAAGGTATAGGCTATCAAAATGCTAAAGCTTTAGGAGAAAATTCAAACAAAGCAGATTCAGGTGAATCTGATGAGGCTAGTAAGTTAGATTTAAGTTCTGAAGATCTATTTTAGTTATTTAGTTAGCTTGGTTAGCAGTGTAGTTAACATAAAAATATATGAAAAAAAGCTCAAAGAAAAAAGTTTTTCAGGTGAATGTGCCTAAAGATTGTCCATTTAATGGGAATCCGTCTCTCATAGATTATAAAGATGTAGCAACTCTTAAGAAGTATATTTCTACTCGTGGGAGAATATTTCCACGGTCTAAAACTGGAGTGTCCGCGATATGTCAGAGGAAATTAGCTTTATCAATAAAAAGGGCGAGATACATAGGTCTCTTGCCTTTCACACAATATGTTTGATTATTATCTGGTCGGATGATTTCCAGATTAGGTCCGGTGGTTTCAGGGGGTTCTTCCAGCCTTAAACTTTTTTTTCTTGTTTTATTTTCGGTCTTGCTTGGTCTGTCGATTGGTTTGGTCCTTGATCTTGCTTCTACAGGTCCAAATTTTTACTCGAAGTTGAACTTATCTGATAATCGTGACCTTTCTTCCTTGAGCAGTAAAAGTGATTCTGTTCGTAATTTACTCACTCAAGCTGAAAGATTTGTATTTGATAATTTTTTTGGTGAATACAAGTCACTTGAACAGAGCAAACATCATATACTGAAGTCATATATAAACAGCCTGGGAGATAAAAATACTTTTTATTTAAACCCAGAGGAGGCAAAACAGTATCTTTCTTCTCTGTCAAGTGAGTTTGAAGGTATCGGCGTAGTACTTGACCAAGTAAAAATTGGAGATAATAGTTATGTGATTGTTTCTTCACTTTTAGACAATGGAGCTGCTAAGAAGGATGGAAGGATTATTCAAAAATCAAAAATTCTTAAAGTTGACAATTCTTGGGTTGTGAATAAATCTCCAAGCGAAGTAGCTATGCTGATAAGGGGACCGTCTAATACTTTAGTAAGTATTTTGCTCCATGATGATTCTGTGGGTGAGTATTCTGTAACTTTGGTTCGTGAAAAAGTGAAAACTGAAAAGTTCCTTTATGTTGACTTCGATCAATATAGTTATCAATACATTAGGATAAACGATTTTGTTGATGGCAGTGTTGCGGATTTAAAAAAGAATTGGGAGGATATAAAAAGAAGATTAAAGACTGGAACTGAAAAATCGCTGATATTAGACTTGAGAGGTAATCCCGGTGGATATGTTGAGGGTGCGATTTTAATCTCTGAGTCTTTTTTACCTGAAGGCAAAGTTGTGATGTATGAGGTAAATTCTAAACTTGTTGAAACTAGGAAGGTTGTGACTTCTGATCCTGATCAACTAGTTTTTTCTGAGATTTACATCTTGATTGATAGAAATACTGCATCAGCTGCGGAAATACTGGCTTTGTCTTTGAGAGAGAATATGAAAAATGTGTTTTTGGTAGGAGAAAAAACTTTTGGAAAGGGTACAGAACAGAAAATTATAGAGAACTTTTTGGACTCGGGTGGTTTGTTAAGTATAACATATCAGAAATGGACATCACCGACTAAACGAATTGTTACCAAGGATAATCCCGTAAGTCCTGATATTGATATACCAAACGTCACTGATAAAGAAATTGATGAAATTCTTAAACTAATCAAAGATACTACGAAAATTAAATGATTAACTTGATTTATTATATTATTTAGAAGAGTAGGACGACTTTCTTAGTGTATAGTTAGTCTCCTTTATTATCCTATCTAAATCTCCATTCATTATTTCTTTAATGTTGTACCATGACTTTTCAATCCTATGGTCAGTCACCCTAGATTGTGGGAAATTGAAAGTCCTGATTTTTTCTGACCTTTCCGAAGACTGTATTGTTTCCCTCCTAATTTTGTTTTCCAATGATGATTTTTCCTCTTCTTGTTTTTGAATTAATTTGTTCTTTAGTATCTCTAATGCTTTAACCTTGTTTTGATGTTGTGATTTCGAATTTTGACAGGATACAACAGTACCTGTTGGTATATGTGTTATTCTAACAGCTGAATCGGTAGTATTGACCGATTGTCCACCAGGTCCAGATGATCTGTAGACATCTATACGAAGGTCGTCAGGTTTTATCTCTATTTTATTCGAGATTGAAGAATCCAACATTGGTATGACTGCTAAAGATATTGTGGAGGTGTGAACTCTACCTTTGGATTCAGTGACAGGTATTCTCTGAACTCTAAACACCCCAGACTCGAACCTAAAGAATTTATAACTTCCTTTGGACTCTATATTTATAACGTATTCTTTCATAAAACCATCTTCGGAATATTCTTGAGAAACAATCTGGAAATTAAAACCTGATTTTGAGATGTATGTCGTGTAGCTATTTGCTATTTCTTCTGCGAAGAGACATGCTTCATTGCCTCCTACACCAGGTCTGATTTCAATTATACATGGCATTTCATCTTTATCTAAACTGTGGTAATCTATCAAAAACTTTTCGATTTCAAATGATAACTCTCGATCTCTTTTGTTAAGGTAGTCTACCTCTTCTTCTATTAGATCCTTCAAATCTTCAAAACATTTAAGATCATCCAAATCTTTATACCTTTTTTCTAAACTTGCGATATCTTCATGCAAGGATTTGATTTTTTTTAAGTAAGAATATCTTTTCTTTTTATGTTCATCCCATTGAAAAAAATTTATTAAATCCTTCTCAAAATCACTCAACTCCAGAAGAACAGAGCGAATGTCAAACTCGTTTTTAAAGAAGTCAAAACTATCTTTCAAACAAATTTACTTAATAGATGACAGCATATCTTTTAGAGTTAGTTTTTGAGGGTTAGCCCTTTGAGGTTCTAATTTCTTCTTTTTTAGTAATTTATTTTTTTTGGATAATACAGGAGATTCACTCCTTTTTTCCAGTCTGGCTTTATACATCTGCAGCCTGTTGTCGGTATCAACCAGAACCTGTTTGCCTGTAAAAAAAGGATGGCATTTTGAGCATATCTCCACGTGGATCGATTTTTCAGTTGATAGAAAAGTGTGTTTAGTTTTACACGAAGAACAAACTACAGTAATTTCTTGCATCTCTGCTTTCATAATGTAAACTATTACCATTAACCCCTCAATTTTACCAAACTAATATTTCTGTGTCTACTTCAAGTTGATTTTAATAACTGGATTTAGTGGATGTGTGCGATGTTATAATAGTAGCAGTTAGAGAAAAATGTTTTTATTTGATTTATGGATCAAAGTATTCTTCAAGATATAGATTCTGAAAGAGCTGTTTTAGGGTCTATTTTCATAGACGAAGCGTTGCAAGAGGTAATTTTTAAGAACATAAAACCTGAGTACTTTCAAGATCCAAAGCATCAAGTCATTTTTGAAACTTGTTACAACATCTATTCCAGAGGAATAAACGTAGATCCTTTGGTCGTGTCTTCTGAACTAAAGAAATCAGGAAAACTTAGAGAAGTAGGTGGGGCTAAGTATATAGTTGAGATGATAGATTCCGTACCTTTAATTTCTAATGTGGATAAGTACATTAGTATTGTAAAGGATTTGGGCTTAAGAAACATGCTTAGAAAGATATCAAATTACATTATGTCCGCATCAATGGATGTTACAAAGGACATAAATGAGATATTAGATGAGTTAGAGAAGAAGATTTTCAGTTCGTTAGTGTTAGAGGTTAATCAAGATCTATATGATGCGGCGACTTTGGTTGAAATGCAAATGAAGCTTACAGATGAATTAGCAAAAAATCCAGAAAACTTAAGAGGTATTTCTACAGGAATAAATTCACTTGATAGGATTCTGGGAGGTTTACACAAGTCTGATTTAATAATAGTTGCTGCAAGACCGGGAGTAGGTAAAAGTGCATTCACCTTTGACATAGCAAGACATATTGCTGTTAATCTTTCTAAGTCAGTACTTTTATTTTCTCTTGAAATGCCTGCCTTACAAGTCATTAGCAGAATTTTGGCTCAACAAACTGAGATCAATTTATGGAATATTAGAATGGGTAAATTGCTAGATTCGGATTATCATAAGTTTGTAGAGGGTATGACAAAAATCTCTAAGTCTAAAATTTTTGTAGATGATACGCCGGGTATAAGTTTACAGGCATTGAAGACAAAATCAAGAAAGCTGAAACTCGAAAAAGGATTAGACTTAATAGTTATTGACTATCTGCAATTGATGCAGACCTCAGGGAAGTCAGACAATAGAGCTTTTGAAATAGGTGAAATATCAAGATCTTTAAAAATACTAGCAAGAGAACTAAACATCCCAATTATAGCTTTATCACAGCTTAATCGTTCAGTAGAAAATCGACAAGAGAAAATTCCTCATCTTTCTGACCTGCGCGAGTCTGGATCTATAGAGCAAGACGCAGATTTAGTTTTATTTTTAGGAAGGGACGTTTTGGTTGATCCGGAAGATGACTATGTATCTGTTGTAGATGTTTACGTTGCTAAACACAGAAATGGACCTACCGGAAAGTTTAAACTTAAGTTCGATGGATCTAAACAAAAGTTTTACGATGTATTATGATATAATCCAGACAGTTCGCCGAAGTGGTGAAACTGGTATACACGCTAGACTCAAAATCTGGTTCCCGTTTGGGAGTGAGGGTTCGAGTCCCTCCTTCGGCAGTTTAGAATTAGTTAAAATCATATGATCCAAAACTTTCTGCTTAAAGCCTTGGAAGGTGATTTTGGTTCTTCACTTTTTAACATACTGGTAGTTTATATCATATCTATATGGTTTCTTTTATGTTTTTGGGTTTTTCGTGATGCCAAGAAGAGATACTCATCATTAACGCTCGCAATTCTTTTTTCATTACTGGTTCTTCTTTTAAACATTCCGGCTTTGATATTTTATTTAATAGTGAGACCAGAAAGCGAATCTGACTATCTTCTTGTGCTTGGCGATAGAAATGTAAAAAATGAATTTGACGGTGTAAACATTCCTATTGTTAAGTTTACCGGAGAAGATGGGGTGAATATAGTACTTAATATAAGAGTGGATAATGGTAAAACGGAAAATAAAAAACTTCCTAAAGTTGCTATGAATTTGGAAATAGCTGAAGGTGATAGTGATTTCGAGATTGAAAAAGATTTACCAAATTTAAGTAAAGATTTACCAAATTTAAGTGATGATACTGAAAAACGTGGGGTATCTAAACGTCATGTCCATAAAATTTTTGAAAGCGTACCTCGTATCCTACAAACGGTGAAAGGAACGAGTATACGAAGGACTCTTGGTAACTTAAAAAGGATAGTAGGTTCGATAAAAGATAAGGTTGATAGGTTTGAGTTAGAGGATGATGAGGAACAACAAAAACAAAAAAAGAAATCTGAAAAAAATTAAAAGAGGAGTTCGTTTTTGGTTTAGATTGTCTTTGAGAGTAATCCAAAGTGCGCCTATACTTAGAAAAGTTTTTTCATATTGGACTTTTACTAGAAAATCTCTGATTTTTTCCCCTGTTTTGCGTATTGTAATTCATAATGGAAAAGTTAAGAGTTTCTTTCAAGCTTTCTTTCCCTTTCTGCTTGTTTTGATCACTTTTTCCTTTATTATAAGGTTTTATGTGAGTTATTCCGTTTTCCAGGCAAGTGAAAATTTGACGATTTCCACATCACTAATTCATTCTAACGGCAAAACTTCGTATTCAGGTTTAGGTAAGGACACATTATTTATTATCTCTGATACAGATTTTACTTACCCACTGTTAAACAATATACAAGTGACTTATGCAAGTATCCATGTGTTTAATGATGATGATGATGATGCAAGAGTAAATATTCCGCTGCCTCCCACTTTATTGTTAGACGACGCAAACAAAGTTACTGTAGGTAATTACTTTGGGACTAAATATGTTAGCTTAAATGAAATCGACTTTTCTAAAGAATTATCTAATTACGCAAGGCTTATATCCGACTTACTTGGGATACACTTTGACAATATTGTCATAATTGCCAGTGAAGATTTTAGGGATTGTGCTAATAAAACTTTGTCTGAATTAATAGATTGTAATAGGGAGTTAATTAAATCAAAGTTTTCACTGTTTAAAAATTTTTTCGAAAGTTTTTTATTCTTCTTAAGACATGATTTTATGAGTTATTTTAAGTTTATTAGATCAAATCTTAACCTAGGAGATACAGCAAAATTAGTGATTAACTTTACAAATGATACTTACCTGAATCAAATTTTTAGTGTTTATAAAGAGGTTGGTAATGGTTTTACTTTCTTAGACAAAGCAGAATACATAAAATTAATTTCCCCAATGTTGACTGATTCAGCCGTAAAAAATGAACAGGCACTTATTGAAGTTTACAACGCAAGCCAACATAAAGGCATTGCTACTTTAAACGCTTTCTATCTGCAGTTAAGAGGTTTAAACATTGTCAGAGTAGGCAATTACAATCGGCAAAATAAAAATTTTATTTTTTTGAAAGGACAGGAAGACTTAGATAGGTTTAAAAGTACTTTGGACTTGCTTCACAATTATTTTGGAGGAGAGTATGAAATAAAGACTGAGGGTTTGAGACTTAACTCAATAGGTGACATAGTAGTAATAATTGGAAGTCTATGAAAACTAGTTTTGTTAGAATTTTTGGTTTAGACATAGGTTATAGTTCTTGTGGTTGGGCTATTGTTACATGTTCTAATGATCTAACTTCCATTTCAGCTGAAGATTATGGAACAATCACAACTAATAAATTTAAAGCGCTTAATGAAAGATTCAATGAAGTCAAAGAGGACGTGCGAAAAATAATGGAGAGATATAGACCGGACGTTGTTGCTCTTGAAAAAATATTTTTTTTTAAGAATAGGAAGACTGCGATTGATGTTGCACAGGTAAGAGGAGCAGTGGTTAGTGTTTTAGTTGAGTATGGATTACAACCGTATGAGTATACACCATTGCAGATTAAACAGTCGGTTACAGGATATGGTCGTGCAGCAAAAGGTGAGATACAAAAATATGTTATGAGATTGTATAATCTGATCGAGGTCCCAAAGCCGGATGATGCAGCTGATGCTTTGGCCGTCGCATACTGTCATGCTTCAAACTTGAAACTTTTAAAGATATTTAAAAATGATAAGTAAAATAACAGGGATAATAGAGCAGATTGATATCGATAACTCTAGATTATACTTAAAAACAGATTTTGGTATCTCATTTGTTGTATATACTATTAACCTCAAAAGTTTACGCAATGGTGATTCGATTGAACTTTTTACAATTGTATTGTATAGAGAAGAATCACATACAATCTGGGGCTTTAAAAGTAGTTTACTGAGGGATCTTTTCGAACTGTTAATTTCAGTTAATGGAGTTGGACCCAAAATGGCTGCATCACTAATTGAAGATGTTGGTTATGAGAACATTCTTAAAGGTATAATGTATGGTGATTGGACTCTACTAAAAACATCAGGAATCGGACAAAAATTAACAAAAAAAATTATTGAAGGGCTTCGTGACAATAAAAAACTACAATCATTTATCAGAAACAATGATATTTCTGTGGACAACTTATTCTATAAATATGAGAATAGAGTAAAGATTGAGGAGGTAAAAAAAGCTATGTTATCTCTTGGTTATAAAC